>CAWAFF010000078.1:0-21406 GCA_963780945.1 uncultured delta proteobacterium
GGCATGGACTGCAGCGGCTTTGCCAGGGCCGTCTACAATCTTTGCGGTGTCAATATTCCCCGCAGCTCCAAAGAGCAGTTCAGGGTAGGGGACAATGTGGTACAACCAGAACTTCAGGATGGGGATCTGGTCTTTTTCGGCAACTCGATCGATGATATTAACCATGTGGGGATTTATATCGGCGATGGCCAATTTGTCCATGCACCGCGGCGCGGCGACGACATAAAAATCTCCAATATGAAAGATGTTTATTTTGTCAAAAGATTTGTCGGGGCTAAGCGATATTTCTGAATTGCTAATATATGAAACGAGGTAATTATGGCTTTCATTAAACCATTTAAGGCGCTCCGGCCAAAAATGAATGTTGCCGAGAGGGTTGCTGCTCTCCCCTACGATGTTATGAGCACGGAGGAGGCTGTAAAAATGGCGGCAGGTAATCCGTGCAGTTTTCTTCACATTTCAAGACCGGAAATTGATCTCCCTTCGGACATCGACATTCATTCTGAACCGGTCTATGTCAAAGGGCATGAAAATCTGATCAGATTTATGGAAGAGGCGATCCTGGCACAGGATGATGCGGATTGTTATTATGTTTATCGCCAGAAGATGGGTAACATTACTCAAACCGGGCTCGTTGTCTGTGCCGGAGTGGATGACTACCAGTCAGGAACCATAAAAAAGCACGAGCTGACACGGGCGGATAAGGAAGAAGACAGGGTCAAGCATATTGACTATCTTGATGCCAATGACGAACCGGTCTTTTACACCTACAGAAATAATCCACGTATCTCTGCCCTGGTGGAAGAATCTACTGCTGATTCTCCAGTTTATGATTTCACCACTGACGATGGTGTTTCCCACACCTTGTGGATTATTGCCGAAAAAAACACCATCGCTGAACTTACCAGACTGTTTGCGGCGATTCCAACACTTTATGTCGCCGATGGACACCATCGCAGCGCTGCTGCCAGCAGGGTCAGAGACCTGAGAAAAGCGCAGAATTCTACCCATTCAGGCAACGAGGAATATAACTTTTTTCTGACGGTGATTTTCCCTGATAATGAAATGAATATCATGCCCTATAACAGGGTGATAAAGGACCTGAATGGGTTGAGCATCACCGAATATATGGCCAGGGTAGGGGAAAGTTTTGAAATCAGCCTTTTGAATGGACCTCTGAAACCTGAGCACAGCCATCAGTTCGGCATGTATCTTGGTGGGAAATGGTATGAGTTACTGGCAAAAGAGGGATCATTTTCCAGTGATGATGCAGTGGCGCGACTGGATGTGTCGATTCTGCAAAATAATCTCCTTAGTCCAATACTTGGCGTCCGCAATCCCCGCACCGACCAGAGGATTCAATTTGTCGGCGGTATTCGCGGTGTTGAGGAACTGGAGCGGATGGTTGACAGCGGGGGGTATCAAGTTGCATTTGCTCTATATCCCACTTCAATGGGCGAGCTAATGGAACTGGCGGATGCAGACAAAATAATGCCGCCAAAATCAACCTGGTTCGAACCAAAACTTCGCAGTGGGTTGTTTGTCCACCTGTTGAAATAGTAAAAATAGTAAAAATAGCTGCTAAAAATCAAAAGGGAGAGAATGAATGCGTAACGTGGAAAAGCTTATTGTAATACTGTTGTTGCTGGTGGCGGTGGTAATTCCTGCATGTGCACAAAAAGAACCTAAAATCTTATCGGAAAAAGCTGATGCTGTAGCTACCGATGCAGTTAAAACTCCTGTCGTTGCCGATGCAGTTAAGACTCCGTCCAGGCTTTCTTATGTGGATCTTGTCCCTGGCAAGGGATCTTCTCCTGTTGCCGGCAAGCCGGTCAAGGTTCATTATACAGGCTGGCTGGAAAATGGCACCAAGTTTGATAGCTCCGTTGACCGTGCAGAGCCGTTTGTTTTTACCATTGGCGCCGGACAGGTCATTCCTGGCTGGGACGAAGGGGTTATGTCCATGAAAGTCGGGGGTAAACGCAAGCTGGTTATCCCTTCACAATTAGGGTACGGTGAGGCCGGTGCCGGTGGTGTTATTCCGCCTAACGCAACCCTCATCTTCGAGGTAGAACTGCTGGATGTTTCCAAGTAAAGCCGGCAAGTGCAATGAAATATTTGATCTCCCACAGCTGGAGGAGAAATGCATATCCTGTTTGCGGTAGGTTTCATCTTGCTGGGCTCAATACCGGCCGTTGCTGCCGAAAAAGTGATTACTCTCTACTTTGACGGCGCCCGGGTTGAGGTTGTTACCAACTCTGCCAGGGGATATGCTGAGGTTGTTCTTCCTCCTGCTGTGTTGCCTGATTCTCTACGAATCAAGCCGGGCGCTAATGTAACTATTGATCGTGTTGAAATTGTTGCCGTTCCTGCAGTTAAGAAGCAGGGACTGCTGTTGGAAAAGCTGAGGGATCGCGAGGAACAGCTGGAAGATCGTTTGAAGGCTCTCACCACCCGTGAAGAGATATTTATCGCAGCGGCCAAATCTCAGAGCGCCAAAGCACCACGGAAAAGCAAAAGCAACCCTGAGCCGTTGACTACCATCCGTCAAGGAACCGACTTTGCCATTGCCCAATTGGAGGGGGTCTACCAATCCAGGCGCAAGGCTGAAAAAGAGCTTAAACTCGTGCAGAGCCGACTTGAAACGGTAAAAAAGACAGCCAATATCGGTGGCAGTATTGCCAGAATCTGGCTGAAGGGCAAAGGGGGAAAGATCAAGGTCGGTTATATGGTCAGTGATCTCCGTTGGACACCTGTTTACGATTTTCGGCTGGACCGGGAAGGAGAAGTACGTATATCCGTGCGAGGAGTAGTACCCCCTATGGACAAAGGGGCTGCTGTGGTTGTGATCCCTGCGCTGATGACAGACAATTTTGCCGGTCGGCCGGTAACCCTTGGCAGCCTATCACAACCGGTTATTTCAGAATCGACGTTTCCTGTTGAAAATGCCATTTTTGCGGCAGCTTCCGCACGACCAACTCTTTCTTTTTTTACCACAAACACTTCCCAGGGGAACCTCCCACCAGCCGATGTCAGCTGCTACTATCGTGGGGAATATCTGGGCCGGTTCAGGTTTGAAGGTCTGCCGAAGGGTGAAAGCAAAAATATAGAATGCGGTAAGTAATCACCCCATGACAAACCTTCATAAGTTCCCCAAGCCGGGGGACTTATTTTCTGCAATGGTGAGAGCCAGAGCTGTTCTACATCATCAAGAAAGATTTGATGAGCCCGGCTTTAGAGCATGGGCCGGCAGCTGCTACTTTTTAAGCCATACAACTTTCTGATTGTTTTTCTCAGCCTCTATTTCCCCGTTTTCAGCCTCCCTGTCAGCAATTACCACCCTTTGTGGCTCCTTTTCTATTGAGCAATTTTTGCCTTTGTGTTAATTTAACCTGTTTTTAACCTTATAAAATCAAACCAGGAGATTCTAAAGGATGTTTAGTGCTCTCATTAAAAAATTTGTTGGCAGCAAAAACGAGCGCGAGCTGAAAAGGCTTTGGCCCATAGTCGAGCAAATCAACAACCTGGAAGCCGGAATCAGCAGTCTTTCTGACGATCAGTTGCGAAATAAAACAACAGAATTCAAGGAGCGCTACGGCCGGGGTGAAACTCTGGATGCCTTGCTGCCGGAGGCCTTTGCCGTCTGCCGCGAGGCCGGTAAAAGGGTGCTGGGCATGCGCCATTTCGACGTGCAGCTGATCGGCGGCATGGTGCTGCATCACGGGCAAGATCGCCGAGATGAAGACCGGCGAAGGCAAGACGCTGGTCGCGACGCTGCCGGCCTACCTGAACGCGCTTGCCGGCAAGGGCGTGCACGTGGTCACGGTCAACGATTACCTGGCCCGGCGCGACTCCGAGTGGATGGGCCGCATCTACAAGTTCCTCGGCCTGACCGTCGGCGTCATCGTGCACGGGCTCGACGACGACGAGCGCCGCGAAGCCTACGCCGCCGACATCACCTACGGCACCAACAACGAGTTCGGCTTCGACTACCTGCGCGACAACATGAAGTTCGACCTTGACGGACTACGTGCAGCGCGGGCTTCAACTTCGCCATCGTGGACGAGGTGGACTCCATCCTGATCGACGAGGCGCGGACGCCGCTCATCATTTCCGGCCCCACCGAGGAGTCCACCGACAAGTACTACAAGATCGACCGCATCATCCCGCTGCTGAAAAAGGGTGAGGTGATCGAGGTCGAGGCCGAACACCCTTTCCGGCAAGAGAAAAGCTACACCGGCGACTACACGGTGGATGAGAAGGCCAAGTCCGCTACCCTGACCGAAGAAGGGGGTCCTGAAGGTAGAAAAACTGCTCAAAGGTCGAAAATCTTTATGACCCGCGTAACATAGAGACCCTCACCATGTGAATCAGGCGCTCGAGCCCACGCCCTGTTCAAGCGGGATGTGGATTACGTGGTCAAGGACGGCGAGGTTCTTGATTGTTGACGAGTTCACCGGACGCCTCATGCCTGGCCGCCGCTGGTCTGACGGTCTGCACCAAGCAATCGAGGCCAAGGAAGGGGTGAAGATCGAAAACGAGAACCAGACGCTGGCGACCATCACCTTCCAGAACTACTTCCGCATGTACGAGAAACTTTCGGGCATGACCGGTACTGCCGATACCGAAGCCGAAGAGTTTCACAAGATATATAAGCTTGATGTGACTGTTATCCCCACCAATCGAGTTCTACTGCGTCCCGACTTCCCTGATGTCATCTACAAGACCGAAAGGGAAAAGTTCAATGCGGTTATTGAGGAAGTCAGGGAGCTTCATGCCAAGGGTCAGCCGGTTTTGGTGGGAACTATCTCCATCGAAAAGTCGGAGGAACTTGCTGAAATGCTGCGCAGGCAGGGTATCCCACACAACGTCCTCAATGCCAAGCAGCACGAGAGGGAAGCCGAGATAGTTGCCCAGGCAGGTCGGAAGGGGATGGTAACCATTGCAACCAATATGGCAGGTCGCGGTACTGACATTCTTCTTGGCGGCAATGCTGATGCCATGGCCAAGCAATGGCGCAGAGCCAATCCGGAAGCAAGCGAAGACGAATACGAGAAAGTTATAGCTCAATTTAAAGAGCAGTGTGCCAAAGAACATGACGAGGTGGTCAAGCTCGGAGGCCTTCATATCCTGGGTACCGAGCGTCATGAATCCCGCCGTATCGACAATCAGTTGCGCGGTCGTTCCGGGCGTCAGGGTGACCCAGGTTCCTCCCGATTCTACCTTTCGCTGCAGGATGATCTCCTACGGATCTTCGGCTCAGAGCGTGTTTCAAGGATCATGGACATGCTGAAGATCGAGGAGGGGGAGGCAATTACCCACGGGCTGATCACCAAGGCAATTGAAAATGCGCAGAAGAAGGTGGAAGCCCATAACTTTGAGATAAGGAAACACCTTATTGATTATGATGATGTCATGAACAAGCAGCGAGAGGTTATCTACGCCCAGCGGCGCGAAATCTTAGGGGGGGGCGAAACTATTCGTGAAAGTTTCGTCGAAATGGTCAACGATGCAGTCGCTGACCTGGCTGATGAACACGCCCTGGAAAAAGTTCCTGCTGCAGAATGGGACTGGGCCGGGCTTAGTGAGTCTCTTTTCAAGCTGTTCGGTTTCCACGTTGATATTCCTGCACAAACAATGGAACGATTGAACCCGGGTAATTTAAAGGATTTGCTGCAGGAGAAGGTTCAGGAAATTTTCGCTGCAAAGGTTGCTGAGTTTGGTGACGAGTTGATGGATCACCTGATCAAGGTGGTCATGCTGCAGACCATTGATACCCAATGGAAGGACCATCTTCTGTCCATCGATCATCTGAAAGAAGGAATTGGTCTCAGGGGATATGGGCAGAAGGATCCCAAGCAGGAATATAAGAAAGAGGCATACCAACTATTCATGGATATGATGGGTCGCACCCGTGACGAGGTGGTGGAAAAAATCTTTTGGGTGCAGGTTTCCCGTGAGGAAGATGTTGAAAGAATGGAAGAGGCACAAAAACGTCAACGGCTTGTTTTCAGTGCCGGAGACGAGCCACAGGCCCAGCAACCGGTTACCAGTAAAAAGGTTGGCAGGAATGAACCTTGCGTATGCGGCAGCGGCAAGAAGTATAAACAGTGCTGCGGTAAGTAGCTTTCTGGAGAAACGCCAATGGAGATTAAAGGTTTCAAGTTTGCTGCCGTAGAAGCAGCAGTAAAAAAGCCGGGGCGGCTTGACCTGGGAGTTATTTTTTCCGAAGTTCCGGCAAATGTGGCGGGAGTCTTTACTACCAACAAGGTAAAAGCGGCACCAGTTATTCTTGGCATGGAGCGGATTAAAGATGGCCTTTGCCAGGCGATTTTAGTCAATAGCGGCAACGCCAATGCCTGTACCGGTAGTCAGGGACTGGAAGATGCGAGGGAAACCTCTCGTCTTGTTGCCGAGGGATTGGGTATTCCCGATGAGATGGTGCAGGTTTCATCCACTGGCGTCATCGGCCAGCCGCTTCCCATGGGAAGGTTGCGAGCTGCAATACCAAAACTCATCGAGGGTTTGGAAACTGGCGAGCTTGATGCTGTTTCCCGGTCCATCATGACCACCGACACATTTCCCAAGCTTGAGGTAAGGAAAAGCGCCGCGGGTGGCAGTTCTTACACCATTGCCGGTATTGCCAAAGGGGCAGGCATGATTATGCCCAATATGGCAACCATGTTGGCGTTTATTGTGACAGATGCAGCGGTTGAATCTTCCTGGTTGAAAAAGGTCTTTAAAGAAGCCAATGATGCTTCTTTTAATATTATTTCCGTTGATGGTGACACTTCCACCAACGACACATCCCTTATTCTTGCCAATGGCATGGCTGGCAATGAGCCAATCAGGGAGGGTACTCCGGAAGCCGAAGATTTCAAAATTCTGTTGAAGGAAGTTCTGCTTGCCTTGGCGCGGCAGATAGTAAAGGACGGAGAGGGTGCCACCAAGTTTGTGGAGATTAACATCAAAGGTGCTTGCTCTACTGTAGATGCGAAACGGGCGGCAATGGCCGTTGCTAATTCGTTACTGGTGAAGACTGCCTTCTTTGGTCAGGATGCCAACTGGGGGAGAATATTGGCGGCTGTTGGTTATTCTGGAGCCGAGGTTGATGCCGACAAGGTAGAGCTGTTTTTTGATGATGTGCAGATGGTGAAAAATGGCGTCTTTGTCGGAGGAAATGCAGAGCAGCAGGGATCCCAGGTTTTAAGGAAGACCGAGTTTGCAGTAATAGTAGATTTAAAGCTGGGCGAAGGTAATGCTACCGTTTACACCAGCGATCTGTCCTATGATTATGTCAAGATAAATGCCGATTACCGTACCTGATCCGTTTATTTCAACAGCAGTTTAACTTTCTTCCACATGTTCCGGAGGCTTAATGAGGGTAAAGCTATCAGGTTTAATGTATAAGGCACTTCTCTTCAGCGCAATCATATGTTCTTTTAGTACCGCTGAAGCCAGCGAGATCAGGGTCACCGAGATGGCAGTAACGACAAAAATCGTTAAAGGTAATCCAATTGATTCTGTCAGGCGAATATCCTCTGCATCAGTTAAGGCGCTCTATTGCTTTACCCGCTTCAATTCTGATGTGAAACAAAATACGGTTGTCAAGCATGTCTGGTACAGGGACAATCAGGTAGCTGCTGAATATGAACTTCCTGTCAAAGGCAAGCGCTGGCGTGCATACAGCCGGAAACCTATTTCAAAGGGCGCAAATGGCGATTGGCGGGTAGATGTAGTTGATGACGAGGGAAAACTTCTTAAATCCCTCGCTTTCAGAGTGAACTAATCTACAAGGGGATCCAGTGTTTTTTGTTTATAATCTCCTTGCTCTTTTGCTGTTTGCAACATCGGCCTTTGCTGTGGATTTACCCATACCCAGCGAGGAGAGGGACCGCTTTGCAAATATAGATGACGTAATATCCGGGGCCATATCAAACGGCCTCATAGCCGGTGGTGTCGTACTCATCGGCAACCATTCCGATATTCTTTTTCAAAGGGCTTACGGTAAGGTCTCCAGCGCTCCTGATGCCAGGGCGATGACATTCGACACGGTTTTCGACATCGCTTCCCTTACCAAGGTAATTGCCACGGCCCCAGCAGTTTTAAAACTGGCTGATGAGGGCAAGCTGAGTCTTATCGACCCCGTAGCAAAAATATACCCTGAATTTAAAGGTCAAATGAAAGATGACCTCCTTATGGTCAATCTTCTTACCCACACTTCCGGTCTTGATGATTTCCCAATCCTTTCAGAAAACTCCATCCAGAGCGCGGTCAGCGGAGCCGCAACACAAAAGCTGAAAGGCACAGTGTGGAGCCGGTTCAAATATGCCGATATTAATTTCATTCTGCTGGCTGAATCAATAAAGAGGACCACTGGAGTGGGGCTTGACCTCTATGCCAGCAAATCTTTTTTTTCTCCTCTGGGAATGCGTGATACCGGATTCAATCCCAGTGCTGTGGATGTGGACCGTTTCGCCGCCACCCTCAGTTCTGAGAATATGCTGACTTTTGGTCTGGTTCAGGATGATGTTGCTCGCCAGCTTGGAGGGGTAGCCGGTCATGCCGGGCTCTTCAGTACTGCCGGCGACCTGGCTAGGTTTTGCAGAATGATAATTAACGGCGGTGAATTTGAAGGTAAAAGGATTCTTTCCAAGCGTGTGGTAGAACAGATGACCGCTCCGTACTTCTCACGTGGTGGGAAAATAATCAGGGGGTTAGGTTGGGATATCGACTCCCCCTATTCTTCACCGAGGGGCAGAGGCTTTTCCCCAACATCCTTTGGCCATACGGGCTATTCAGGATCTTCGGTCTGGATAGATCCAGCCAGCGATGTATTTGTAGTTCTTCTCACGTCCAGGCTTGACTATAAAAAAACAAGGAATTTCAGTGCGTTGAGAGGTGCCCTGTCAACGCTTGCAGCAGAATTGTTTGCTCCCGCAAAGGAACTGCAGGAACTGACCAGGCTGGATTATCAGTAATTGAGCCCAAGGCAAATAGCTTGACACACTTTGGGCGTTGTGCTAGTTTTTTTTCGCATTTGTTCAGCTGTTTATGACTTGCAACCCGGCATCATGCCTTCTTTTCAACGTCCCATCAGAGGAGGGATAGATGAGCAATAAATTGCTCCTCGCCGATGACAGTATCACCATCCAGAAAGTTGTTGGCATAATCTTCGCCAATGAAGATTACGAACTCACTGTTGTCGATAATGGTGATGCAGCTCTGGAAAAGGCCAAACAGATCATTCCTGACATCATCCTTGTTGATGCACTGATGCCGGGTAAGACCGGCTATGAAGTGTGCGCTGAGGTCCGCAGGGATGCCAGGCTCAAGGCCATCCCTCTTCTCCTTTTGACCGGTGCTTTTGAGCCGTTCGATGAAGACAAAGCCCGACAAAGCGGTGCCGATGACTTCATTTCCAAACCGTTTGAATCCCAGCAGTTAATCGACCGGGTCCAAAAACTTATTGATCTCGGCAGGACTAGGTCTGCCCCAACAGTGGCGGTAGAAGCGCCAATTGTTGAAGCTCCTCAGGCAGTGCCTGTTACGGGTGTTCAGACGCCGCAGTCAGTTGCTGCTGAGGTTGGTACTGCTCCTTTGGCAACCGATCTGGCTCAGGCATTTGCCGGAGTAACCCTGGCCGAAGAGCAGGAAGACGTTTTTTCTCTCGGCGAGGAAGTTATTGAAGGAAGTATTGACGACGATCTATGGGGCGCTTTTGAAATAGAAGATGTCTCTGGTGGAGCTGCTATGGAATTCGGTGCCGTTGCAGAGCCGATTCCTGCTTCTACAGCATCTCAAGTAACGGAAATTGATGATGCTTTTTCCTTTGCTGATATGGATGATGATATCGTTACAGAAATCGCTGAAGCACCTGTGGAAAAAGCCCAGCAAATCGGTACAGGCTGGGAACCTGTGAACGAGCAGACCTTTTCTTTTGATGATGAAATAAAAACTGATGTCTCAGAGCAGTCTCCAGCGATGGATGCTGCTTCGACATTCTCAGAGTTTGAATTTGCGCCGGAAACAGAAGAGACAGGACCGGAAATGGACCAGTTTCTAGAGGATCCTGCCAGCCCGACTGAGGACTTGGCTTTTCCTTTCATTGAGCCTGCTGCTGATGTTCACTTTGCTCCAGAGATGCAAGCAGCAGTTGCTCCACCTGGCTCTGCTGTTACATCTGAACAGCCTGCCTCACTTAGCGAGGCCCAGATTAGAGAAATTCTTTCCAGTCTCTCGCGAGAAATGATTGAGAGAATAGTATGGGAAGTCGTCCCTGACCTCGCAGAAGTGCTTATCAAAGAAGAGATCAAGAAGCTGAAGAGCGGCGCAGGCAACTGACGCTGTATGTCCATATAATTGGTACAAAAATGGGGATTTTATATCCCCTTTTTTATTAGAAAACGAAAGAGGTCTGTTGAATGGCAGATAAAGAACTGACAAAGGTATACGAACCGGAGAACGTTGAACAGAAGTGGTACCGGGAGTGGGAAGAGAAGGGTTATTTTGCCGCTGCAGCAACCTCCTCCAAACCCGCTTACAGTATAGTCATTCCGCCCCCCAATATCACCGGTGTGCTCCACATGGGCCATGCCTTGAACAACACCCTTCAGGATATTCTTTGTCGCTGGAAACGCATGCAGGGTTTTAATGTTCTCTGGATGCCGGGTACCGATCATGCTGGAATTGCAACCCAGAATGTTGTGGAACGTCAACTGGCCTCTGAAGGGAAGGACCGCCATGAACTTGGAAGAGAAGCATTCATTGAAAGAGTCTGGCAATGGAAATCAGAATCGGGCGGGCAGATAATCGGCCAGTTGAAAAGGCTCGGCGCCTCCTGTGACTGGGGACGCGAAAGATTCACCATGGATGAAGGCCTTTCCAAAGCGGTGCGAGAGGTTTTCGTCCGTCTTTACGATGAGGGGCTGATTTACCGCGACCATCGCCTGATCAACTGGTGTCCCCGTTGTCATACGGCACTTTCCGATATAGAAGTCGAACATGAAGAGAAAGACGGCCATCTTTGGCATCTCCGCTATCCGGTCATCGGTTCTGACAGGCATCTTATTGTCGCCACGACCCGTCCTGAAACCATGCTCGGTGATACAGCCGTGGCCGTTAATCCAAATGATGAGCGTTACACCGATCTTATTGGTGGATCTGTAACGTTGCCACTCGTGAACCGCAAGATACCTATTATTGCCGATGAATATGTGGATACCGAGTTCGGTACCGGTGTTGTAAAAATCACCCCGGCCCATGACTTCAATGACTTCGAGGTTGGCAAGCGGCACAACCTGGACCAGATCAATATATTTGATGAATCCGGCGTTATCAACGCCGCTGGCCATCAATATGAGGGCATGGACCGTTTTGCCGCCAGAAAGCAGATCGTGGCAGACCTGGAAGCTCAGGGTCTGCTTGACAGGATCCAAAACCATTCCCTGTCGGTTGGCGGGTGCTACCGCTGCAAAACCGTTGTCGAGCCATACATGTCGCTCCAATGGTATGTCAAGGTGGGTCCTTTGGCAGAAGAGGCACTTGCTGCTGTAAAAGAGGGAAAAACCCGCATCCTTCCCCAGCAGTGGGAAAACACTTACTATGAGTGGATGGAGAACATCCGTGATTGGTGTATTTCCCGCCAGATCTGGTGGGGCCACCGTATCCCTGCCTGGTACTGCGACCATTGCGGAGAGATTACCGTGGCCAAGGTCGACCCTGCCAAATGTGCCACGTGCGGTAGCGACGAGATCCGCCAGGAAACTGACGTGCTGGACACCTGGTTTTCTTCGGCCTTGTGGCCATTTTCAACCATGGGTTGGCCTGATCAGGCCCCGGAGCTAGCAACATTCTATCCAACCTCCTGCCTCATTACCGGCTTTGACATCCTGTTCTTCTGGGTCGCCCGGATGATGATGATGGGACTGCACTTTATGAAAGACATCCCTTTTCAGGATGTTTACATCCATGCCCTGGTGCGTGATGCACAGGGGCAGAAGATGAGCAAATCAAAGGGCAACGTCATTGATCCGCTGACGGTCATAGACTCGTACGGCACAGATGCCTTCCGTTTTACGCTGGCCGCTTTCGCCGCCCAGGGCCGTGACATAAAGCTGGCTGAGGAGCGCATCGCCGGTTACCGGAACTTTGCCAACAAGATCTGGAATGCTTCCCGCTTTGCCATGATGAACCTGGACGGCTTTGACCCTGATGCTGTCAAATTCAATGGGTTGGAGCTGTCCAACGCTGATCGCTGGATACTGTTTCGCCTCAACGAGACCGCAGCAGAGTTGGAGGATAGCCTCAATGCCTACCGCTTCAATGATGCCGCTGCTGCTCTCTACAAATTTACCTGGAGCGAATTCTGTGACTGGTATATTGAGCTGATCAAGGACGACCTCTACAAGGGTGACAGCGAGAGACAAACCACCGCGCGCTACGTATTGTGGATGGTGTTGGAACACTTACTCAGGCTGCTTCATCCGTTCATGCCATTCATCAGCGAGGAAATCTGGCAGACCTTGCCCGGGAAAAGAGCCGCGGCAAGTATCATGCTTGCCGAATATCCGCGACCAAAGCCGGAGTGGGATTACCATGAAGGGGCAACGGAGATGGAACTGGTGATGGCGGTCATCAGCGCCATCAGAAACATCCGCGGCGAAATGGAAGTTCCTCCCAGCAAGAGCATAGCTGCTATCCTTGATTGCAAATCGGCAGCCAGCCTTAAACTATTGATGAAGAATGAGGCTTACATAATCAGCCTGGCCAGGCTTTCAGATCTCGGCATAGGCCAGGATATTGAGCGACCCGATAATGCGTCATTGCAGGTGGCAGGGGATGTGGAAATAGTTGTACCCCTCAAAGGATTGGTGAATGTAGAGGAAGAAGAAAAACGCCTGCTGAAGGAAATCGGCAAGATCGACAAGGATATCGATTTTTTGAGCAAAAAATTGGAAAATCCCAGTTTTGTCGATCGCGCCCCTGCTGACGTGGTGGCGAAGGAACGGGAGAAACTGGCAGAGTTCGCCAATAAAAAACAGCTCCTTGTTGACAGTCTGGAAAAAATAAGAAGATTGTAGCAGGGTGTAGATCAACTCCTGCTGCAAAACGCGCCTGTGGACGGCAGGTAGAAGGTACCAATGCATACGATTATTCCACTTTATATCTTTGTTTTTGTCTTTGGCGCCGTTGTTGGATCTTTCCTCAATGTTTGCATTTATCGATTGCCAAATCGGCAATCTGTTGTTTTCCCTCCGTCCCACTGCCCGAAATGCGACTACAAAATTCGTTTTTACGACAATATTCCCATCATCAGCTATCTCTTGCTGGGAGGCAAATGCCGCTCCTGCAAGACACCAATCTCACTTCAGTACCCAATTGTTGAGCTGATCAATGGTCTGTTAACCCTGTTTCTCTTTATCAAACTGGGGCCGACTTCAACCTTTCTCTTTCTGTTTATTTTTTCGTCAGCCCTCGTCACCATTACCTTCATCGATCTGGAACACCAGATTATTCCTGATGTAATCAGCATCCCAGGCATAGTGATCGGCTTTGCCGCCTCTTTTTTCCTGCCTGGGCTTCGATGGCAAGACTCCCTTATCGGCATTCTACTCGGCGGTGGCCTTCTGCTGTCTATTGCCTACGGATACCAGTTCCTCACCAAAAAAGAAGGAATGGGGGGGGCGACATCAAGCTTCTTGCCATGATGGGTGCTTTTCTCGGTTGGCAATCAGTGCCCTTTATTATCTTTGTTGCTTCCCTGGTCGGCTCGATAATTGGCGTCACCCTTATGATTGTGCAAAAAAAAGATTCTAAGCTGGCCATTCCCTTCGGCCCTTTTCTCGCCTTTGCAGCGTTGCTCTACATATTTTATGGCAGGGAAATCATCTGGTGGTATCTGTCCCTTGCCGGTCCCAGTCGTGGAGGGTAGGGAAGCATGAGGCAATTTCGTATTCCCCTCACCGTTTCCATACTTTCTTCTCTGTCTATCCTGCTTGTCCTGACCTGGATCCTGCTCAGCCTGATCTCCTTTAAAACTGCCGAAAAAGACCTTATTAGGCAAAAGAACGATGAAGGCCGCCTTCTGCTGGCGGCATTTGTCGAGGTTCTGCCGCCATCCCTCGATGATCTGCCGGCAAGTTCGATTATTACCACCTTTGCCGCACGGTTGGGCAGGGAAAGTGACTTTGCAGGCATTTACGTGGTTGATTCCAGCGGGAAGCCTGTCTATGTTGTCGCTGACCCGAGAGGCCCGGACAGGGCGCTTCTTAATACCCTGGATAGTGCGCGGGAGTCCTTTTCCTACAGCCGCAATGGCCGCTATCTTTTCCGCTATTCGCCGATCAATTCCGGGAATGCGACTGTGGGAGCGGCCCGGCTTACCCTCTCCCTCGCCGGAGAACGGGAACGGCTCAGGGAATCGCGGCGGCTTTTTCTTGCTTACTTCATGCTGGATTTTCTTCTCCTGCTGGGATTGGGCTCATTCATGCTTTCGCGGATTGTCGTGGTGCCGGTCAGGAAGCTGCTGTCAGCTACCAAACGGATCACCACCGGTGACTACCACCACACTGTCCATGTACCTGGCAGCGCAGAAATAGCAGAGCTGGCTGAATCCTTCAACACCATGGCCGGAGCCCTTGAAAAGAAGAGGGTGGAAGTGGAGCAGACCGTGGATTCACTGGAGCGGGCCAATAGGGAGCTGGAGGCTGCCAGGGAGGAAACGGTAAGATCGGAAAAAATGGCCTCGGTCGGTTTGCTGGCGGCAGGCATGGCCCATGAGGTAGGCACACCATTGGCCGCCATTATTGGCTACGCAGGTATTTTGAAGGATGAGCTCAAGGACGATGAGGTAAAAGCCGATTACTTATTCAGGATTGAGAATGAAGCAAACCGCATTGACCGTATTGTCCGCGGACTTCTTGATTATGCCCGACCGACTCAGGTCCATTGTGTGGCTGTTGACACGGCGCGACTGATAGAGGAAACGGTTGATCTTCTCAGTGGCCAGGGCGTTCTGAAGCATATTAAGCTGTCGCTGATGTTGACCGAGTCCCTTCCTGCAGTTTTAGTCGATCCCCACCAGTTGCAGCAGGTGCTCATTAATTTGATCATCAATGCAAAAGATGCCATGTCTACCGGAGATTTTAAAATAGAAATCAAAACCGGCCTGGCGCAGCGCAAAGTTTCACCATTCCCACCTCACATTCCCGGTAAAAATGTAGTGGGAAGGCGCAAGGACGATTTTAGCAAGGTCTTCAAGTTATCTTGTGAAAACAGCTCCCACATGGATGACTGGATCACAATATCAGTCAAAGACACTGGAGAGGGAATAGCTGCCGAGAATCTGCAGAAGATCTTTGATCCCTTCTTTACCACCAAAGAGCCAGGCAAGGGTACCGGACTTGGTCTGGCCATTTGTGCGAGAATTATAGAATCCTTCAACGGCAGGATCATTGCCGAAAGCCAGCCTGGTAAAGGGACTGTTTTAACAGTCTGGTTGCCGGTCCCGCAAGGCATGGAGTAAAACGTGATCAAAGGCGTGGCCAACAAAACCATACTGGTTGTCGATGATGAGGAAAACCTTCGCCATATGCTGCAGGTCATGCTCGGAAAGCATGGCTATGCTGTTGAAACTGCCTCTGACGGTGCTGAGGCCTTGCGGATGATTAGTGGGAAAAATTATGACTTCGTCCTTTGCGATATAAAAATGCCAATTCTCAATGGCCTTGGCTTTCTCAAGGGCATTCACCCTGCAGAAACAAGCAGCACCATTATTATGATGTCAGCCTATGGCACTGTCGACACTGCAATAGAGTGTATGAAAAATGGAGCATACGATTACATATCCAAACCTTTCAAGAGCGACGAAATTGCCCTGGTGTTAAGAAAAGCGGAAGAACGGGAAAGGTTAAAATCTGAAAACAAAAGTCTTAAAGAGGAACTTAAAAAAGAATATTCCTTTGCCAATATCGTCAGCAAGAATCAGCAAATGCGAAAGATCTTTACACTGGTGGAGAAAGTCTGTGACTTCAAGACCACCGTGCTGATCCTAGGCGAGTCGGGTACAGGCAAGGAATTGATTGCCAAGGCAATCCATCAGCACAGTAACCGGAAAAACGCCCCCTTCATCGCCATCAACTGTGCCGCCATCCCTGAAAACCTGCTTGAATCAGAACTCTTCGGCTATGCTAAAGGTGCGTTTACCGATGCTTCCATGGATAAGGCAGGGCTTTTTGAGCAGGCCCATGAAGGCACACTTTTTCTCGATGAGATTGGCGAGATGCCCATTTCTCTTCAGGTTAAGCTCCTTAGGGTGCTGCAGGACGAGGAGATCAGGAGGGTTGGGGGGAGCAGTTCGAAAAAGATGAATGTGCGGGTTATTTCTGCAACGGCAAGAAATCTGGAAGAGTATGTTGCCAAAGGGCAATTTAGACAGGACCTGTTTTTCAGATTGAATGTTTTTACCATTTCTCTACCGCCGCTTCGGGACAGGCAGGAAGACCTGCCGATTCTTGCGGAGCATTTTCTCCTGAAGTTTTGCAGTAGGTTCGGCAGAGAGCGGATTTACCTTCCTTCCGAAACCCTCAGATTAATGGCCGCATATTCGTGGCCAGGAAATGTGCGGGAGTTGGAGAATGTCATCGAACGAGGGGTCATTATCTGTGCGGGGAACTCTCTTGTTACTGCCTGTCTGCCTGCGGCGATTCAATCGGGAGTCACCAATGATCCCTTCATTTCGGTAGCTTCGAACATGCTCTCCATCAAAAAGACTGAAATTGCCCTGGAGAAGGAGTTGATAAAACGTGCACTGGAAAAAACGGGCGGTAATCGAACCCAGGCGGCTCGGCTCCTGGAAATCAGTCATCGAGGGCTGCTCTATAAATTGAAGGAGTACGAGTTGGAGTGACATTTTTTTGTTTTGTTTCCATGTGAAGTGCGCAAAATTTTCATAGGAAGGCTTGGCTAAGAGTTGTAACTACCTTTAAACAAACGTTTGTGCTTTTGGTGCATATATTGCTGTTGAGCATATTGGGCTTTCTTGTTTATCCAGTTGGCCCGGGTGCCGGTTTAAACAGGTAATCTGAATTCTCCTGTCCAGTGACAATGATTATTGGTTCCATGCAAAAGGGAAAAGGGCTATGAGGTTTTTTGATATGAAAACAATGAAATCAGGTGTGAAAATTTTGTCTCTTGTTCTGCTCATGTTTGCACTGCTGTCGATATCCGGTATTGCAACCGCGGCCGTCATGAATGACTACTGCATTGTCCCTCCATTCATTCAGGAGATCGCCAAACCGAACCTCCTCATGATCATCGACAATTCCGCCAGTATGTACGACATGGCTTACGACGACAAGGGGAAAAGATACTGCTCCACAACCACGGCTCAGGTTTGTTCGGTCAATACCGACTGCCCTTCAGGAGAGACCTGCATTAATGCACGGAACCCGACCTACTGCTACGACGAGACCTTTAACAACGCAATCAATTATGCGGGCTATTTCGACATTGGCGATACGGTCACTCCCGCTAAAAACTACCAATTTAATTTCGCCACCAGCAGGTTTCAGGAAACAACGGACCCCATCCCTACAACTTGCGCCATGGCCAGTGCCACAGGTGTGTTCTGCAAGCAGATTCCCGGAGTCCTGCATCTGAACGTCGATACGACCAATACCACCCGGCCCAAGTATTTCTATGCTTCGGCACAGTTTCTCAACTGGCTCGTCAGTTCCAAGTTCGACGTTGAAAAGGACGTGCTGACTGGTGGCAAATACGTGACCGGGGTTTGCTCCAATGATAATAATAAGTCCTGCCTGGCTGCTACCGTTGCTGATGACTGTCCCGGCAATACCTGCAACACCATCTCCGCCTTTCTTCAACCTGAATCTCGCGGATGCGTCGGAATGGGATACATCAAAAATGTCAATACCACTAGCTTTGTGAATTACGGTGCCGCTGACACAAATCCAAATACCCCACTTGAACTTACCTTTCTGGTGAAGGGGCCCCAGAACCCCTTCAATCCAGTGGCCCCCTCCACAGGTGGGCAGACCTATCTGGAAATATACAGCAAAGCTGGTTCAACATATGATTATTCCGCCTGTCAGAAAGCGATAACGACAATTTCAACATCTGACAACCAAGCTGATCTAAAACAAGATATAGGTGCTTGTTTGAGCTCATCCGGAACGGCTTTTGGAACTTGTCAGCAGAACAGCTCTCTTATCTGTTCTTCCTCTTTCGGGCCAGCAACCCCCAATTGCGATAAATCTCCTGTTTCGCCAAATCCCCATTGCACAACCGATTCCAAGCGTTCATGTACTGCCGATACTGACTGCAAGATTCCGGGAGCATTGACCTGCACAGCCGGAAAGCTGGGCGTGGTTTGCGCAGACAATGCTAACTGCGATCTCAAAACCTGTTCGGCTAACTCAGCCAAAACTTGTGGTGGTGATGCTAACTGTGTCAATGCGAAGGAAATAATGGGTTCATGCTCACTGAAACCGCAAACTCATGCCGCACCAACAACGACTGCCTCGGTGGGGGGGGAATATTAATAATGGAAATTCCGTGTCGGCTATGTACCTGCCTATAATTACGGAACCTGCGGCGTAACGACCGCCGGCTCCTGTACAAATACGGGTGACCTAGACACAGGTCCCTGCGTAACCGATCCCAGCGGCTACCTCGGTCCCTGTTTGTTCCCGACCCAGACTTCAGACATCAAAACGAAGGTTTCGTTTACTCAGTCCATGCAGGCTTGTTGGGCACTTGACCAGTCTCCACCAACTCCGATCGGCACTGACGAAGTCCAATCCTTGAAAAATCAATGTTCCGATATTTATTCTTCATATGCAACCTGCTCAAATAACGGTAACCTCTGTGATCCTGCCGTAACTGGTGGTTGCGGCACCGGCATTTGTGAGACGGGTCCATTGGCGATCCGTCCGGGCAATCCGGGTGTGATTTGTTCCAATTCATATGCAGGAACATTGTTCGAACAGAACTCCACCAACGCCTGGGTACCGCGGACGACCATGCCCGCAGTCCTGCCTGGTGCCTGTTCGTCAAGCGATACGGTTAGTACCTGCTTCATAAAAATCCACACCGCATTCTGCTCCAGCCTTAAAACCCCTGTTGTGACCGACCCCACCAACCCCCCCGGCACTACCACCACTAATACCGAGAATCTGCCGGCAATCCTGTCCGGGATCAGCGTTGAGGCGCAACTGGGCAAGTCCATCCTTACTCTGCCGGTACGTGTTGAAACAGCATTACCGCCTGCCGGCATTGTTCAGGAATACGCCAACAAGATCCGTATCGGCATGATGGCGTTCAATAATTACGGGTCATACACCGAGGTGGCGAACTCGCTGCTGAAACCTACTAAAGTCTGCTCCAATGACGCTACCCGGCTTTGCACCCAGGCTTCCGACTGTAGTGCCGGCCTCGAGGCAACTCCTCCGACTTGCGTTGTGGCAAGCGACATCGACGGGGCAAAGGTTGACATCTGGTCGGCAAGGGGCGTTCTTGTGCTACGCCAAAGACGACGGTCTGCACCTCTGACGCAAACTGTTCCAGCGGCGATATCTGTGCTGGCAATCTCTGCTGGACGCCGACCACCAATGAATGCATCAAGGATGCAAACTGTTCCAGTGGTGACAGCTGCATAAGCGATGGCGTCGGCACCCATACGACAACCGGCCTTATTTACAGTATTGACGCTTGAGAGCGGCCTCCTGGACCCCCTTTGCCGAAGCCTTTTATAACGCAATTGGCTATTATGCCCAGGATCCAAGCGATGCAACCGGCAGGTCAAGCAACCGACCTGCGACTCAACTCAGATGACTTCCCGGTTGGCAGGAACCCATCGGAATACGTCTGCCAGTCCAATAACGTTCTGTGATTACGGACGGTTCATCCACTGCCGATCAGAACAGTGACATGAACGGCCTGGTAATACTTACCAGAGCGTGTCGGGCGGTTTTGAAGATGGCAATATAATACCTAGTAAAACGGAGCCTGTGTAAAAAATGCAGGCAGTAAGAACCTGGATGATCTGGCCTGGCTTGCCCGGCACCGTAACATCGGGACCTTCAGCAAATCAGCACTTTCCCCTGACCTGCCGCAGAAAAAGAATCAGTTTATCACCACCTTTGTCGTCTTCAACGGCAGCGACAACGGAGAGACAGAAAACGACTGCAACAATACCAATTTGCTGAACAAAACGGCAGCCAACGGGGACAGCCCTTTTAAAGACCGATATTCCGGAACAATATATTACCACCCTCCGCAATGCTTTTGCCCAGGTTGCTGGTGGTACCGCCTCTGGTACTGCCGCATCCATTCTGAGCAACAGCGAGGGTAGCGGCGCCAACATTCTGCAGGCAGTATTCTTCCCTTCCAAGGAATTTGAATATGAAACTTCCGCGGCATGGATCGGTGAGATGCAGAACCTTTGGTATTTTGTCGATCCATACATCAACAATAGTACGGTGCGAGAAGATACCCCCAAGGCAGGTATCAAGGACAGTAAGCTGAATGTGGTAGATGATTACGTTGTTGATTTCCAATTCAAGGGTGGGGAAACCATCGCCGCATTGTCTAAGGACACCAACGGTGACGGACTCGGTGATACTGTGATTACCCCGGCCCTTGACCCGCGCGTAAGAAACCAGGGCTACTGCTCAGTTTCGACCGATCTAAAGTGTTCTGCCGAAAGTGGTTGTCCCGAAGGTGAGACCTGTAATACCATCAGCATCGTCGGCGCCGATGACCTCGGCGGCCTGTGGCGAGCTGGAGAACAACTCTGGAAGCGAGACTTGGGAGTAGACCCCGCAAGCTCTATACCTACCTTTATGGCAGCAGCGCAAGCGGGTGTGCCGGCACCTTTTCTGTGAATAACCTTGTCAACCTGGTTAACTGGACATCCCTCGGCGACAACGATAAATGTATCCTGAAGTCTTACCTGCAGGCCGGCAGTGACGCCGAGGCGCAGACCATTATTGATTTCGCCCATGGATATGATCCGCCAGGTTCCATAGATGGGCTCGTTCCACGGAAGCGAACGGTAGAGATCGCGAAGAGGGATGCCAACGGCTCCAAAATTATGCTTGCGCCGGATAAACCTGATACCCTTGCCAATGTCTGGAAACTGGGAGATATCATCGCTTCTACGCCACGAATCCAATCCTTCAACAAGCTGAACAATTATCACGCTGAGCCTCCGGTTGGCTATGGCGACACCACCTATGCAAATAATTCCTATAATACCGGTTTCGCCAATTCGACTGCCTACAAGGGGCGCGGCATGGCCTACGCCGGTGCCAATGACGGAATGATGCACGCCTTCAAGCTGGGGGCATTAACAATTACTGGATCCGGACTAACTAAGGCAACG
>CAWAFF010000079.1:0-27943 GCA_963780945.1 uncultured delta proteobacterium
CGAAACCGAATTGAAGAGCTACTTTGGCGTCAAGCACTGCTTTCTGGTCTCTTCCGGAAAGGCGGCCCTGTTCCTGATCCTGCAGGCACTGAAAGAGCTGCTTCCCGGCAGGGAAGAGGTGGTAATTCCCGCCTACACCTGCTATTCGGTGCCGGCGACGGTTATCAGGGCCGGACTGAAGATCAGCCTCTGTGATCTTGAATCAGGGACCCTGGGCTTCAATTGCCAGATGCTATCGTCACTCCTGAACAACACACGGCCGCTCTGTGTAATACCCACCCATCTCTTCGGTCTGCCGTGCGAAATGGGGCAGGTCAGGAAGCTGGCGGCAGCCAATGGGACAATTGTCGTCGAAGATGCCGCCCAGGCCATGGGGGGGGAACACGGCGGAGAAATACTCGGCAGCATTGGCGATGTGGGGTTTTTCAGCCTTGGACGGGGCAAGGCCCTGTCAACTGTCGAGGGGGGCATAATTATTACAAACAGGGATGACATCGCCCAGATACTTCGCCGGCAGGTCAGCTGCACTTGATTCATACGGTTTTGCCGACAACCTGATGCTGGCTGTTCAGGCGATGATATTGTGGCTGTTCATGCGTCCTGCTCTCTTTTGGGTTCCCAGGTCGATGCCGTTCCTCGGCCTTGGAAAAACTGTATATGAAACAGAATTTACCGTCAAAGGCATGTCTCCATTTCAGGCGGGGCTGGCCAGTGGCTGGATGGCTAAAATCCGTCGCTTCAGAGGTGCCCGCAAGGAAATGGTGCTGCGATGGCAGGAAATATCGGGAAGAAGCAACAAGGGCACAATGTTTTTCAATAAGAGGAACATCCCGGACCTGATTCGATTTCCAGTCTGCATCAAGGATCCCGCTTTGAGAGCTAAAATACTGGATAGATCCGACCAACAAGGTCTGGGGATCATGCCGGGTTACCCTGGGCCGGTCAACCAGATAGCGCAGATAAGGGAACTGTTCCTGGACAGGGAATATCCGGTTGCTGAAAAAACAGCAAGGGAACTGATTACCTTTCCAGTTCATCCACTGGTAACGGTCAAGGATATTCAACGGATCGATCAGTTACTGAACAAATGGTGACAGTTTGAACAAGCAGACGAAAAAAAAAGTACTGATGCTTTCATATCACTACCCGCCGGCCATCGCATCGGGATGTGTGAGAATCAAAAGGTTCGTGGACAATCTGCCGCTGTTTGATTATGAGCCGCTGGTGGTAACCATCAAGAGCAAGGACAACCCATTGCTTGTTGATGGGGAAAACGTTTCAGGGCAGGGCAGTTCACCTTCGACAAAAGTGGCTCTTCCGGAAATGCTGGTTCGCAGACTTTTCAACAGAGTGCGGGCGAGATCAGGCGGTTTCAGGCTTGAGGAGCGGCTGTTCCTATTTCCTGACAATGCCGTGGGATTTGTCCCCCATGCGATCTCCAAGAGCCTCAAAGTATACAGGGATAATCCATACGATTTGATTTTTGTCACCTGCAGACCGTTTTCCACAGCCCTTGCAGGGGTGTATCTGAAGAAAAAACTCAATATTCCCCTGGTGGTCGATTTCCGGGACCCCTATGCATATGACTATCATGAACGGGTACCTGCATACCATGCCCTCATGAAGAAGAGTATTGAGAGATATGTATTGAACAATACCGACTGCCTGATAACAAACACACAGGGTGGAGAAGAATTATACAAACAGTTTTATCCGGATTTGAAGATCACAACCATCAACAACGGTTTCGACCAAAGGTCCAATTGCAGCGCGAAACCGGTGAAAAATGACAGGATGATAATCTCTCATGTGGGCCATTTGTACGGATTAAAGAGGAACCCTGACCGACTCTTTGCTGCCATGGCAAGGATGAAAAACAGCAGGATAACATTTCGTTCCATTGGGGACACATACAAGGGAATAATGGAGACGGCCCGCCAATATGGCATAGAGGACAAGATAGAAATAATGGGAAGCTTGCCCCATGAACAGGCGTTGGCCAAAATACAGGCGTCGGACGTACTGTTTATATCGCAGCTGTCCTATGTGGATAAATATTTCTCCATTTCCATTGCAAACAAGTCTTTTGAGTATCTTGAAACTGGAAAACCTGTCATTGCAGACCTTCCGGAAGGTGATAATGCAGAACTATTCCGAAACTACTCCCATAATTCATATGTGATAACAAACAAAGATCCTGACCAAATATATTTTGCTTTAAATGATCTTTATGAAAAGTGGCTATCCGATGAACTTCACCCGAGCGTAAATGAAAAATATTTAGCCAGGTTCAATGGCAAAGTGTTGACGCAAAAGCTTTCTGAAGTCTTTGATACTGTTTTGCAAGAGAGCGCCACATGAAACTCATGATCATCACCTGTCTCACACTTTTTGCCTTTGCAGCAACAGGCAAACTAGCTGTGGAAATACAGTCCAAACCGGAAACAGGAGGTACGAAGGACCTTAACCTGCCCCTGCATCTTGACGGTTGGGAAGGAATCGATGTGCCCCTCAGCGATTCGGCCATAAACAAAATAAAGCCCGATAACTTTTTGTTCAGAAATTACCGAAAAAACGGAGAAGATCTGAATGTTTACCTGGGATATTACAGCAGCCTGAAAAAATCAGACTCTGCTCACTTGCCTACAATATGTTACCCGGCACAGGGATGGGATATCGTTGAAAACTCGGTTATTACAACATCATTTAACAACAGAAAACGAAGCTTTTCCCGATTGAAGATGAAAAAAGGAATGATGAGTGAAGTAGTTTATTTTGCTTTCATGGCTGCAGGCTCAGACACCAATGATCTGTTCCGACTGAGAAACGTCCTGGTCAAGAATCTTCTATTGGGTAAAAGGACAGATAATCTTCTCATCCGATTTTCTGTGCCTGTAACAGACGGCAGTACTGAATCATGCAGAGCTTTCACTGACTCGATTTATGAATAATGCATATCCGCATATTGATTCTATTTTTGTGGAAAAAGATGGTGAACATTATGCTGAAAACAAAATTTAAAAACATTGATATCACAATTACATCTGTAACCGTTTTATTACTTCTATTGCACAGCATACTCTTTTATCCCATATATCCGCGCCTGATTCAGGCCTGGCGAGACATGCCCCAGTGCTCCCATGGGTATTTCGTCTGGCCCATAACATTAGGGTTATTTTACTGGAAATACAAAAGTTGCGAAGGCTATTCAGTAAAGCCTTCCTACACAGGTTGCGTCATCACCAGTACGGGTCTGGTCCTGTATGTTGCTGCCCTTTTGTATGAGTCGGATACCCTTGCCTATGGGGCCTATATGGTCTCTTTGGCCGGGATATTCCTCTCCATATATGGGTTCAAAATGTTCAGGCTGTTTCTTTTCCCGTACCTGTTTCTTTTTTTTATGTTTCCGATACCCAATTCTGTCTACCTCTCCTTAACCGGTTCTTTAAAGCTGTTCGCCAGTGCAATTTCTGCAGGAATTATTTCTGGTTTCGGCATACCAGTCCTGAGGGAGGGAAACATCATTGCCTTGGCAAACGTGCAGTTGAGTGTTGTAGAAGCTTGTAGCGGCATGCAGTCCCTCGTCTCCTATGTCATGCTGGGCAGTCTCCTTGCCTACTTCATGGGGGGCGCTGCCTGGAAAAGGGGGGCACTGATGGCTGTTACCATCCCGGTGGCTTTGGTGAACAACATAATGCGCATCACCGGCACCGGAATTATGGCAGAGCTTTACGGTCAAGAGGCCATAAGCGGAACGTTACATGAGGCTTTCGGTGTGCTGGTCTTTGTCCTGGGTTTTATGGTCCTGATCAGCACCTATCTGTTGCTGGTCAGAATCAACCGTAACCCGTGTGTATCTTCCTGATTGGATCGGTCATTTAAAAAGAGCGAAATATGCCTGTAATAGTAACCAATGCCAAAAACAGAATGGCTTACGGTATTACCAAAAGCCTCGGCCAAAGGCATATCCGGGTTTACACCTCTGACTTTTTGACAGGGTCCATGACTTTTGCCTCAAGATACAGTAGCGGCTCTTTCCTGTATCCATCACCCTTTAAAAAACAGGACGAGTTTGTTGAGACGCTGATCGAAAAGATAAAACTTCATCATTGCAATGTGCTGATACCTGTCAGTGAAGAAACCTATCTGATTGCCAAGCACAAGCAAAGGTTTCTGCAGCACACCAATGTGGTGATTCCTGATTACGACCAGATTTTGATGGCCCATAACAAGGATCGCTGGGGGGCACTGGCTGCAAAGCTGGCAATTCCTTGCCCAAAGAGCCTTGAGGTGGTGGATGTGAGGCAGGGTGGCAAGGGCCTGTCATTTCCGGTTTTAATCAAACCAAAACAGGGTGGCGGAGGATGGGGAATCATACAGGTCGATTCACAGCAGGATCTGGATACGATAATCAACCGGGAAGACTACTGTGGCCGTCCCTGGAACCGTTTCTTCATTCAGGAAAAGATTGAAGGGCAAACCCACTGCGTCGCCATGCTTTTTCGCCAGGGGGAATACCGGGCAAAGGTGGGATACCGGCAACTGCGGAGTTATCCAATAAAATGCGGCCAGGCCACCTTGCGGGTCAGTGTCGGGAACAAGGCTGCCGAAGACAGTCTGCAGCGGCTTCTTGAGGAATTGAAGTGGCACGGCGTCTGCCAGGCCGATTTCATCATCGACAAAAAAAGCGGCATTCCTTACCTGATTGATATCAATCCACGTTTTTGGGGCTCTCTTGCCCAAAGCATCGCCTGTGGTGTTGATTTCCCCTACCTGGTTTACCAGATTGGGGCGACTGGTGATGTTGCCTCCCAGGCATCTTTCAGAACCGGGGTAGTAACCCGGTGGGTTGGTGGGGATCTGGCCGCATTTGTGCCCCTGCTGCGTGAAGCCGATAACAAGCTGTCATTTATCAGGGAATACTTCTGGCCTGCTCACAGGGCCTGCCATTACGATGACCTGAGCCTGTCAGACCCGTTGCCGTTCATGTACTGGATGACCGATGCGGTTTACAGATCGGTAAAAAAGCGGGGAGCACAATCCAGGACCCATGAGTCCCTGGAAGGAATCTGGGAATAGCAGGGGAGGTTGGTCATGGCTGCCACATCAGCGGCAGAAAAACCGGTGTTGTTTACCATTGTCGTTCTTACCTACAACCGGAAAGAGGTCCTTGGCGAACTACTGCAGCAGTTGCAGCTGATCAAGGGCCAGGATGTGGAGGTAGTGGTTGTCGATAACTGCTCCACCGATGGTACGGAAGAGTTTGTCCGGGCAAACTATCCTGCCTTCACGGTTGTTCGAACGCCGGTCAATATGGGGGCAGTTGGTCGCAACAAGGGGATGGCGGTCGCCAGGGGAAGGTATGTGATCACCATTGACGATGACATTCTCGACCTTGATGCCGCTGCCATTGAAGCCATCGGCTGCATGTTTGCCGGCGAGCCCAGGATAGGCGCGCTCTGTTTCAGGGTCATAGATCATTATTCGGGGCTGGTTTGCAACTGGTGCCACCCGAAAGATCCACAGCTCTATGCCGATTCCACTTTCGAGACCAATGAAATCACCGAGGGCGCAGCGGCATTCCGCAAAGATGTTCTCGACCAGGCCGGTTTATACCCCGATGACTTCTTTATCAGCCATGAGGGGGCAGACCTGGCGGCCAGGATCATAGATCGTGGCTATCAGATTCACTATGTTCCCAGTGTGACGGTCAGCCATAAATACGCCCAGAATGCCCGGCCCGGCTGGCGTCGCTATTATTACGACACCCGCAATGATTTCTGGCTGGCCATTCGCAATTACAGCCCATTATTTATCCTGCTGCATCTGCTGCGGCGGCTGCCCGTTACCTTTGTCTATGCAGTCCGGGATGGCTTCCTTCCCTATTGGGTGAAAGCTGTCCGGGACGCTCTGCTGCATGTGCCGGAGATGATGAAACAAAGACATCCCATTTCCCGGGAAACCCATTTAAAACTGCGACTTCTTAACAGGGAAAAACCGGGACTTGGTTTTTACCTGAAGAGAAGGCTTTTCGCCAGGCGTGTCAAACTATGAAAAATACCATTGGAAGCAAGATACCGGTGCTGTTCGTGTTGCCGACCCTCGGCACTGGCGGTTCCGAACGGGTGGTTTTCAATCTGTGCCTGAAGGCGCAGCCGCAATATTTTCCGGTTGTTGCCGCCTTCCGGGATGGGGCTCTGCATGAAGAGATGACCAAGGCCGGCATTTCCTGTCATGTCCTGAACCGTCGTGGCGGTATCGATGTGAGCCTGATCTTCAAACTTCTGAAGTTGATGCGGAAATACCGGGTCCGACTGGTGAACAGCCATCACTTCGTTTCCCTGTTCTATGCTTTCTGGGCGGCCCGCTGCCTTGGGTTACCGGTCATCCACACGAGCATTCCAAGTGGGAAATGGAATGCCGGACCCCCTTCTGGAATGGCTGGTTCAGGTTTTTTCTGAGGAACATCCCCAGGGTCAACGCTGTCTCCCAAGCCACTTTTGCCCATTTGAAAAAGGCCTACGGCATGAGTGATAAAAAGGCTGTATTGACCCTCAACGGTATTGAGGTTGATAACTTTGCAAAGACTTGCGACAGGGTGAAACTGAGGGAATCTCTGGGGCTTAAATCAGAAGACGCTGTGGTGGGAACAGTGGGCAACCTGCGCCGGGAAAAGAATCAGGCCCTTTTGATCCGCGCCGTTGCCATGCTTAAGGAATGGGGCAGGTATTACAAAGCAGTTATTGTCGGTGACGGACCATGCCGCAAGGAACTGGAAGAACTGGCCGTCACTCTGGGGGTGGGAGAAGAAGTGATCTTCCTCGGCACTCGCAACGATGTCCCATCCCTTTATGCCGCCTTTGATATTTATTGCCTGTCTTCCCGCTATGAAGGGCTGCCCCTGACATTACTGGAAGCCATGTCGGCATCTGTGCCGGTAATAGGAACTGATGTGATGGGCATCGCCGAGGTGATAACCCAGAATCATAATGGGCTGCTGGTGCCGGACGACAGCTGCGCCCATCTTGCTGCAGCTATCACAGTCTTGTATGACGACGGCCCCATGAGACAAAGACTCTCCATGAATGGTCTCCGGTTCGTCAAGGATAATTACCTGCTTGAGACATCGGTTAACCGTTACAAGGATGTTTTTCGTGAATTGATCTGCAAAGAACAGGCAGGCGGTTGAATAACGTCCATCGCCTGTTTTAGGAGAAAATATGGAAGTCATGGCCATTCTGTTCTGGGTTCTCTTGATACTCATTTTATACCCTTATCTGATCTACCCGGGCATGCTCTTTCTGCTGGGCCGTATCCGCAATAGAAAGATTTTCGCCGGTCAGGGAAAGCCCTGGGTAACGTTTATAATCCCGGCCTTCAATGAAGAAGCGGTTATCGGCAAGAAGTTGAAAAATACCCTCATGCTGGATTATCCGCGGGATCTTCTGCAAATAATTGTTATTTCCGATGCCTCAAGTGACAAAACCGATGAAATAGTCAGCAGCTTTGCCAAGGACGGCGTGAAACTGCTGATAAACAAGACACGAAAGGGTAAGACCTACGGGCTGAACCGGGCCTGCAATATTGCCAGGGGGAAGATCCTCGTATTCACCGATGCCGATTCCATGTTCGACAAGGATATGCTCAATCTGCTGGTGCGCAATTTTGCCGACGGTGAGATAGCTCTGGTTACGGGCACCACCCGTTATCTGAGCAAGTCAGGAGACGGCAGCATGGTGGCCACAATGGGGAAATATACCCTTTACGAAAAGTGGATCAAGGAGCAGGAGAGCCGTCTCGGTTCTTGTGTCGGAGCCGATGGTGCCATTTTTGCCATGAAGAAGGAGTATTTCACCGCACTTGACGACAAGGACATCAACGATTTTGTCATTCCGCTGGGGGTGGTGAGGCAGGGGAAAAGGGCCGTCCTTGACAAGGATGTCTTTTGTCAGGAAGAGCACAGTAACGATGAAAAACTGGAATTTTCCCGGCAGATAAGAATCACCAACCGGACCATAAGGGCACTGATAAACCACCGGGACATGCTCAACCCCTTTAAGCACGGCTACTTTGCCTGGATGCTGTGGTCCCACAAAATGCTTCGCTTCCTGCTGCCCTGGTTTGCTCTACTGCTCTACGGGGTAACTGTTTTCATGGCCCTTAACGGGGCACTGCTTCACCAGATTCTGCTTCTTATGATTACAGGTCTGGTTGCCCTGTTCCTTGTCATCAAGCCTGGCAACAATGCAGTTCTAACCCTGATCAGATCTTTTGTTCAGATGAATGAGGCGTGCCTGCTTGCCTGGCTCAAAATCTTCAGGAAGCAGACCATAGTGGTTTGGGACAAACCCGACAACCAATAACGGCAACCTGCAGCAGGCTGGACTTCACAGGTCTGGAATACCGCCTGTTAACAGGACCAAGAGATGGTGACCTATGACGATGGCGAAACTG
This sequence comes from uncultured delta proteobacterium, assembly GCA_963780945.1. Classification (GTDB taxonomy): domain Bacteria; phylum Desulfobacterota; class Desulfuromonadia; order Geobacterales; family Geobacteraceae; genus Geotalea. The sequence continues at coordinate 8,455 of CAWAFF010000079.1, forward strand.
ATAATTCTAGGCTTTCTTTATATAAACATCGGCCGGCCACAGGATGTACTGACTTTTCTTAAACCACTGAGCCTCGGATATGTCTTCGGCGGGCTGACACTTGCTCTACCTCCTTCTCAGAAAGAAAGAGCCTGCTCAGGGGGTGGAACCGGGGACTACGGAAAACAAGGCAATTGTGCTGGTCTTGCTGTGGATTCTGATCGCGGCACCTTTTTCAATGCACCTTGGTCACACCGCTTCAGCGATGATTGTCATCCTCAAGAACCTGGTCCTCTATGGGGGATTGTATTACTACTTCAAGACCGAAAAAGACTTTGAGCTGGTCAGCAGGACACTGCTGTTCTCCATACTGACTCTTTCCCTGGGAGGCCTGTTTCAAGGGGATGAAGAAACAACGAGATCCAGTGTCGGCACTTTCTATGATCCAAATGACCTGGCTCTTGTCCTTACTTCCTGCATACCTTTCATCATGTACCATCTGAGAGACAGGAACATGATGCTGAAGATTTTTGCTTTCCTGACCGCGCTGACAACTATCATTCAGATAATCTCGACCCAATCGAGAATGGGCTTTCTGCTGCTGGTTCTTGCTTCGTTGTTGACCATTCTGCAAAACAAGTCATCGGTGCTGGGCATATTGAAAGGTGTCTTCATAACCGGTGTCTTTGCCGTTTTTTTCATGAGCGTCGTTACCCCTGCATATCTGCAAAGAATTGAATCCATTTTTAGCGAAGGATCTACCGGATCCGGCAGAACCTACATCTGGAAAAGGGCCGTGCAGATGGCCAATGACAATCCTGTCTTCGGTGTTGGCTTTGGGTCCTTCCGCTCTGCTTATGGGCGGCTTTTGGCAGATGGCAGGTTTTCAAAGGTGGAAGACCATAAATACAATGTTGCCTGGAAAGTGGCCCATAACAGTTACCTCAAGGTTCTGGCAGAAACAGGCTACGTCGGCTTGCTGCTGTATTTGTTGCTGCTGAAGAGAGTCGTCATGAACATGCGGTCGGTAAAGGCATGGTTCAAGGAAAAGGGTGATTTGCCTGCGCTTTTGAAAGTGAATGCCGTGGAAGGTTCCTTGTACCTGCTGTTGGTAGGCTCCTTTTTTCTCGATCAGGAGCTCAACTCTTTCTTTTTCACCCTGTTGGCATTGGGAATCCTCTTCCAACGGGTCAGGGCGGCAGCACCGGCGACCGCCCCGGTACCCGTGGCCGAACCAACATATCCTTGAAGCAGGAGCCATGGTCAATGGGCGAGCAGAATCCCTTTGACGTCCGCGAAATTCATATCTGGTGGTGGAGAAATGGCGTTAGCCGGGGAAGCCAAGACCGTAAAAACCAAAGTCGTTCATCTGATTGCATCGCACAAGATTGGTGGCGCTGAAAGGTTGCTTCTGGCCTTTGCCCAGGCCATAGATTTAAACCGGTTTGATGTTGTTCTGGCGATTTTTGTTCGTCCCGAATATGACAATGACATCCTGTGGAAGGAAGCTGAAAAACTGAAAATTCCCCTGGAGCCGGTTGTAATCCGTTCTGCCTTCGACTTTAATCAGCTGCGGGATATCGAGGCTATCATCAGGAAACACAAGCCGGCAGTGCTCCATACCCATGGCTACAAAACAAATATCCTGGCCTTTCTGTTTGCCAAACGTTTCAACATAAAAGTCATCTCCACGGTACATGGCTGGTTGCATGCGGACCGGTTGATAACCCGCTTTCTCAATCAGGTTAACCTCCTGTGTCTGCGGAGGTTCGACAATATCATAGCTGTTTCAGAGGCAGTGAAGACAGGTCTTGAAAAATGCGGGATACCAGCGGCGAAAATCACCGTCATCAAGAATATTCCTGCTTTTTCATCCGGTGGACCATCGGCTGCGGGATCAGTCAAAGATAAACTGGGTATTTCTCCACAAGCAAAGCTGGTGGGTTTTATCGGCCGTTTGGAGAAGGTAAAGGGGGGGGCACAGTTTATCGATGCTGCTTTGTCCGCCCTTGAAACAAGAAAAGATCTTCACTTTTTACTGATAGGGGACGGATCACAAAAGCCGGTTCTGGAAGAGATGGTGGAAAAATCGGGCCAACAGTCCCACTTTCATTTTACCGGCTATCTAAGCGATCCCACAGAGGCTTTCAATTCCCTTGACCTCTATGTCTTGTCCTCCCTGGACGAAGGGATACCGCTTACCCTCCTGGAGGCCATGTCTTTCGGCATTCCCGTGATAGCCACCAAAGTCGGTGGCGTCCCTGAAGTAATTACCAACGGGCTCAACGGGATTCTTCTTCCGCCAGACAACGCACCGGCTATGGCTGCAGCCATCGTCAACATTTTAGCTGGCGATGCTGACAGGAACAAGATGGTTGCCACGGCAAAAAAAGACATAGCCATGAAATATGATGTCAGAACATGGATAGCCAAAATTGAAAAACTTTATGTACCTGAGGTCCAAAGCGGCTGCACGGCAAAATGAGCTTGAGGTGCTGTCAGGACATAATTATCTGCAGGATCTAATTGGTGTTGTTTTGGACAGGAGCGGGCCAGTGGCCATGATTTACATGACCACCGGATGGTTGAAGTTTTTACTGCCCATTGTGATTCTCTTTATTGGGTAAAAGGGCGTACCCCAGCCAGGAGGGAGGGCCAGAGTACGCCAAGCAGATGAAAGAGGCTTAGGCGTTGGTGAGGAGGGTAAATGTATCCTCAGCCTCCTGAAGTTTCCCTTCGAGTATCTTTATTTCCTGCGCGTTATAGGTAGCACTTCCTTTGCTGATTTCGCGATTCAGTTTCGATATCCTCTGTTGAATGCTATCAACTTCCTGTCCGCAATTTTTAACCAACATCTGGCAGTCCTTGATGCACTTTTCATCATGGCCGATGTTGGCGTGAGTGGCCGCCAGAGCAGGCAGGCTCGTCCCGATCATGGATATCGCCAAAATCATAATTATCTTTTTCATAATACTTCTCCTTACAGGGTGAATTTGCCGTCCTTGCGGATCGTGCTTTTGCGTCTTATATAGCATTCGGCGTGCCAACCATTAAATTGCTGATATTGCAGAAGTTATTTTTTAAGGCTGCCGTCTGGTTGCAGAATAATCCTCTTCATGTGAACAATATTCCCCATGCATGAGGTCCTCCTGTCCAAGGACGCAAAGCCATAGTTGCAGGCGGTTCCAGTGGCTCTAAAATCAAGCGCTTGGAAAAGACGGAATCCCCCCGGGAAGTGGACAGCCCTGTATTCTTCAAACCCCCCGATCCTGCCATCAAATCCCCACCCATCAAGCCTTTACAACCATTCCCCCTGTCTAATCCCCCCTAAGGTGATTCTTGTCACACCAAATGAATCCGAATTCAGGCATAAGTAGGAGCATGGAAAACGGGAGCAACAGAACAGAGACCATTCCCAAGGATGGTACGGACCAAATCGCTTACGGAGGCTTAATCTATTTTGATTGTGCATAGTTCATTACCCGCGCAGCACTTAGTACAACGCTTTAAAACCATTTGCCCGGCTTTTTACAGCTGAGCGAGCATGGGAGTAAAATATATGAATAGAATTTTTAACCTTATCGTTTTATCAGTTATCAGCATGTTAGCAGTCGGTTCAGCCAATGCAGCCGTCATCATGGCAGACCGTTTCGATATGGACCATGACTGGTCCGGAAAAGTAGAGGCAGATCTTAAAGGCATAACATCAGCCGACCCAGGTGGTAATACATGGGGCGGTATCGGAGTCAATTACCCTGCTGTTATAAATGAGGCTTCAAGGCTTGGGGATGCCGGTCGTGGACTTCGTTTCCAGCTTGCTCCGGGAAATGGCACCGAAACCATCGGCGCTGAAATGAGCGGTTATCCAAAAACTGCATGGGAAGGCCGTTCGCAGTTTATAGGGTACTATTCTAAAGTTTCCGACAACACCAACTGGGGAACCAAAGGCAAGACCCTCAAGATGTTGCGTTTCAACATGGAGAAGAATGACGTTATTCCTGAGTTGATAGATGGTGCATATACCGTCTTTATCGGCACAACCAACGCTTTCAACGGAATCTACAGACCAGACAACAACTGGCATAAATATTTGTGGGAATTTACAGCTCAGTCAAGTGCTGGTGCTGCTGACGGTGCCATAAGGCTTTGGGTTGATGATGCCCTTGTCTGGGAAAAAGTCGATGTTAAATGGAACAGCTATGGAACCATCGCCCAAGGCACCCATTTCAACTATGGCTATGGGACCAGCTGGTACTTTTTCTATATCCAGGGCAACTTGTCCCGAACCTATGATGGTCCTGAAAAGTTCATGTACTGGGATAACTTCATCGTCGCTACCACCAAGGAAGAGGTGGACAACTTTATCGGTCCGCCGGCAACTGCCGCTGCCATGGCAATGACCCGTGGCGCAGCCATCGAAGATAATCTTGCTCCCGATTCTTCCACGGGACTGGTTGCAACAGCTTCATCGTCAAGCCAGGTTGATCTTTCCTGGGCACCAGCAGTCGATAATATGGCTGTTACTGATTACAAGGTGTATCGAAATGGTACCTATCTGAAGACTGTTGCCGAAACGTCCATGTCGGACACTGGCCTCGCTGCATCAACCGAGTATAGTTATACTGTTATGGCTATGGATGCTGCCGGCAATGCTTCTCAATCATCAATACCGGCAATTGCTACCACTGAATACGGACCACTGTCTTAATTGTCTGAGACAAGGATTTGGCAAATCTGTTTCCAACAGAGACAAGGCGAGACAGTTTGTTATAATCCTACAACAAGGAGTTACTGCATGAGAAAAAAAGTTACAACGCTGTTACTATCTTTACTTTGTTTAGTCACTGTTAATTCCGCCAACGCTATGATTATCGTTGCCGACCATTTTGACATGGATCGAGACTGGTCCGGGAGCATAGAAGCGTCATTGACCGGAATAAGCTCCACCGATCCTCGTGGCAATAAATGGGCTTCCATCGGGGTTAACTATCCTGCGGTAATCAACCAGGCATCCGCACTCGGCGATCCTGGGCGGGGGTTACGATTCCAGGTCGCCCAGGCAACGGCACTGAAACCATCGGCTGTGAAATGGGCGGCTATCCTCAAACCCAATGGCAAGGCAGGTCTCAGTTCATAGGTTACAACTTCAAGATGTCCGACAACGAAGACTGGGGGTCTGGGGGCAAGACGCTGAAAATGCTTCGTTTCAACATGGAGAAAAATGATGTTATTCCTGAGCTGATAAGATGGAACCTGTAATTGTCCTTATCGGTACAACTGTTGCTTTCGGAGGAATTTACAGACCTGATAACAACTGGCACAAGTATCTCTGGGAGTTCACCGCCCAATCATCCTCAAGTGTTGCCGACGGTGCCATCAGACTATGGGTGGACGGTGTACTCGTCTGGGAACGGGCCAACGTCAATTGGAACAATTACGGTACTATCACCAGCGGAACCTATTTTAACTATGGTTTGTGGGCAAACTGGTATTTCTTCTACATCCAGGGCAACCTGTCCAGGAACTATAATGGACCTACCAAGTACATGTACTGGGATGATTATGTAATTGCCACCACCAAGGCAGAAGTTGAGGATTTCCTTGGTATGTCTGGAATCGCTGAGCAACCGACAACACCTGCGCCAGCACCCGAGCCAGCTCCGATCCCCGCGCCTCCAACGGCAATTGCCGCCCCTGCAGCAGTAACCTTGTTGCAGGAAAAGTTCAACGATGCAGCTCTTTATACCCGTGGCTGGTTCGATGGTGGATCAAACAATTCGACGGTGGTGACCGATGCTACCCGGGGAAGTGTGCTTCAGTACTCCTATCTCACCGGTGGCAGCACGCCCACAACCGGTGCGCTGCGTAAGGAATTTCCGGATGGTGACGACATCACCATCACCTACTACATAAAATATGATGCTAACTGGAAGTGGACCGGATTAGGTTATGGCCCCCACGAGATCTATCTGCTGACCAACCTGGATGACAGATGGATTGGTCCCGCAAAGACCCATACCACGACGTATCTGGAAGCTGTCGAAGGTAAACAGACCATTGCCTTCCAGGATGCCCTCAATATCGATCAAAATAGGATCGGCACAACCCTCAAAGGTATAACTGAAAATCGTTCCTTATTCGGTTGCAACGGAACTTCTGATTCCTTCCCTGCCGGGACCTGCTACGGTGATGCGGGTAACAAGATAAACGGAAAGTTATGGACGGCATCCATGCCGGTCATCTCGAACGGTGTATGGCACGCAGTGAAGGTCAGGCTGAAAATGAACTCCATCGTAAACGGGGTAGGGGTGGCCAATGGTATCATGCAGTACTGGCTTGACGGCGTACCGTACATAGACAACAAAAACATCATGATACGCACCGGCGAAAACCCGAACATGAAATGGAGTACTTTCATGATCGCCCCTTATTTCCACCAGGGCGCCAAGCAGAACCAGAAATTCTGGATCGACGACATTAATGTCACAGCCGGAACTTCGACTGCAGATACATCTCCGGCGCCACCGACAGGACTGCGCATAGTACAATAGGCATATCCACGAATAGCTGGAATAACAAAAACTCCCTTTAAACTAACCTTTAAAGGGAGTTTTTTTTGGCAAAAACCTGCTACAGCATCTACAACATCACCTGCTAGTGCCGCACCATGGGCCCAACCCCCTGTTGCGTCCTTTCCCTTAAAATAGATCTCCTCGTAAGCATATTGTTTAATCAGTGACGATAAGGCTCTTTGGTGAGTGCACCTCTTACGCTACGAAATAAAATTTTGTTAATTATAATTGATTTAATTTTGTTCTATGTTAGATTTTAAACGTCTAGATGCAGTATATGGCTGCCACAACAAATCCTACCTTAAGCTAATACTTGATTTCCAAAGGGATTCTCAGGTGTCTATAAGTCTTTAAGAGAGTTGCTGAACAACGCAGGGGGGCATGTATGACAACAGCATACAGAATCGTTGTGAACGGTCAATTCAATATTGGCCATATATGTACGCGTCAACAGTGCGATTCTGGTCTCGGTGCTAAAGTTGCCATGTCATGGGTCTCGCATGATCTTACCAGGACTCAATATACTTTCAGGGATCTTGATCTTTTAAGCAATAAATTTGCTAATGCTTTGCGATCTTTAGGTTTGGAAAAGGGAGATATTGCGTTTACCTACCTTCCTAAAATGCCTGAGCAGTTCATTGCTTTCCTGGGTGCACTCAAAGTGGAAATCATTGCAGGAACGCTCTTTTCTAATTTCGGAGAAGATGCTCTGCTGCATCGCTTGGGTGATGCAAAAGCAAAGTGCATAATTACGAAAAAGAGCCTGGCAAAAAAGATAACAAGGATCAGGGAACGGCTCCCGGAGTTACGCCATGTGGTCATTGTGGATGGTGAGGATGATCCTGTCAATGGCCTCATCAGCTATAACAGGCTTTTAGAAGAGGCATCTCCCGATTTCACAACGGCAGTGACAGAGCCCGATACACCTTCAGTGATACATTATACCTCTGGCTCAACCGGAAAACCGAAGGGAGTGCTTCATCGTCATGGAAGTATTATCCACCAGAGTAGAACCGCCCGACAGGTACTAGATCTGCAGCCATACAGCAGGCTCTGGTGCACAGCAGATCAAGGATGGGTGACAGGCACATCCTACGGCATCATCGGCCCCTGGAGCCTGGGGGTGACCCAAATCCATTACGGTGGTGCTTATGATGCAGCCGTTTGGCTGGACATTCTCGAACGGGAGAGAGTTACAGTCTGGTATACAGCTCCGACTGCTCTGCGAATGCTGATGCAGGAAGATGCGGCGTTGTTTTCCCGACTCTTTCTTGGCGCCCTGCAACATATCTTTAGCGTTGGCGAACCACTAAACCCCGAAATTATTCGTTGGGCACGACGCGCTTTCAAAAAGGATATTTACGATACATGGTTCCAAACTGAAACAGGTGGCATCATGATTACCAACAGGCCCGGACTTGAGATTCGCCCTGGCTCCATGGGTAAACCGGTTGTGGGGATTGATGCGGTGATCCTTACCGATGACGGGAAGATTGCTGCATATGGTGAACCCGGAAACCTTTGTATCAAACCAGGTTGTCCCTCCATGTTCGTGACCTATCTTAATCACGACAGCACCTATCGTGAAAAATTCAGGTATGGCTATTATTTTACGGGAGATACTGCATCTGTTGATATGGATGGTTATTTCTGGTTTTTGGGAAGAAGCGATGATGTGATCAACACTGCGGGCCACCTGGTGAGCCCTTTTGAAGTGGAAAGCGCTCTGTTGGAGCTGGACGAGATCGCCGAGTCTGGAGTGATTGGCGTGCCTGACGAGGTCCTGTTCGAAAAGGTAGTGGCATTTGTGAAATTACACAAGGAATATCAATGGAGTAAAGAATTGGAATTGAAGTTCAGACTGCATGTTTCAAATAAAGTCTCTTCAATCGCAACTCCACAGGAGATAATCGTAGGGGGCAGCATCCCGAAGAATAAAAGCGGCAAGATAATGAGGCGTTTTCTCAAATCCAGTTTCCTGGGAACAGATGCTGGTGATATTTCAACTTTGGAGAATTGGAACAATGAACCTAATGACGCAGTTCAACAACATTTTTCGCCAGGTATTTGATGATGAGACCATTGAAATAAGACCAGAAATGACAGCCAACGATATCGATGGCTGGGATTCTCTTTCACATGTCAATCTGATAACAGCCATCGAGGGCAGATATAACATCCGCTTTACCAGGAAAGAGCTCCTTACCTTCAAAAATATTGGCCAACTTCTTACCGCCACAGAAACCAAGGTGGCGGGTAGCAGTATGGTCGGTTAGGCTTCTTCGGCTTCCCTGCTCTCTTTTGCACCTGCACCCATTACCTTGGTTTAGGAAGGCAAATGTCCATAGCCGGTGTTTTCAAAACAGGTTTCAAAGTATCGTTGGCCGCGTTAGTCTTCATACTCACCATAGAAATCTGTGCCAGGGTAGATGACGCCATAAGCTTTGGTGCTCCCCTTTGGGGGGAGTATTCAGCTGCGCGATTGAGGCGATACGATAGGGATGGCTTTCAGGTAAATGTGCCGGATGCAAGCTTCGAAAAGTGGCAAAACAACCGGCTTGGCTTTCGCGGACCTGAAATTGTGCCAACCAAGGCTTCGGGCAACTTGCATATTGTTTGTCTTGGTGCGTCTGAATCCTATGGTCTTTATGAGAGCCCCGGCAGGGAATGGCCTGCACAATTACGCGCAATGCTGCCAACTCCCACATACCAGGTGATCAATGCCTCCGTTGCCGGGCTGAGCCTGCCATATTTCAAGCCTTATGTGCAAAAATATGTGTTACCTCTCAAGCCCGATGTCATCGTTTGTGTTGTGAATCCCTCCCTTTACGCATTATCTTGGGAGAAAAAACAGAACCTAAAAAGCCAGGGGCCTTTGCTTAAACCGGTCGCTCTAAATCAAACTAAATCAGTACCTGGTTTAAGGCGTAAGATAATGTCCAGTGCCCGTTCACTCCCTAAAATAAAGCAGGTTTTTAAGACCTCATTGCAATCCTGCTTCCCACAATTGCTGCGGCGTTACCAGGTTCAGAACCTGCAAAAGCAGGTTGATCGGGCGGAGGCAGAGCGAATGAAAGGCCGGAGGCCAAAGGATTCCGTACCGGAGGCCACAGTAAGCAACTTTAGATCCGACCTTGCAGAGCTGGTTTCCTTCATTAACGCCCAGGGTGTCAAGGTGGTGCTTACCACATATCCGTTCCTGCTTGACAGTCGCAACATTGGCGCATATCCGGAATTAGCACTCGATAGCCGGAGGTTCTTGGTGCAATACTCGAATTTGGGGCTGGTTGATGTCGTTGATAAACTTAACTCTGTCATAGCTTCCGTAGCAATTGAACATGGAGCGTTGCTTGTTGATTCCCACACGCTTGTCCCCAAGTCTCTGGAATATTTCGGTGACGACTGCCACTATACGGATAATGGTGCGCTAATCGTGGCTCGGGGCATCGCCACAGGCATCATGAATAGCCATAGCACAGTCAGGCAAGAAGTAGTGCAACCCCAGCAGCTAGGGTGGCGGCAATGATTTTTACGTCACTTTCTTTCTTTATCTTTCTCGCCGTCACGCTGTTTCTTTTCTCTGTCACTCCTGTCCGTTTTCGCTGGCTGTTACTGCTGGTGGCCAGCTATGCATTCTATGCTTTTCTGGGTATTACCTATCTGCTGTTGGTGCTTGCTGCCGTTACCAGTATCTCCTACGTCTGCGGTTCTCTCATCAGCAGGAGCGGCACCCAATACGGCAAATCCTTGTGGTTATGGTCCGGGGTGGCGGCAAACCTCGCTTTGCTCATCTGGCTCAAGTACCTGCCGTTTCTGACGGAGAATCTGAATTCTTTGTTCCATCTGATTTCCAGCAGCTACCGCATTTCCGTCCCACCGCTGATGATTGCCATAGGGGTTTCCTATTTTGTCTTCCAGGGTATTTCTTATTTGGTGGATATCTATCTTGAGGCCCTGACGCCTGAGCCGCACCTCGGTCGTTTCGCGCTTTTCATGTGCTTCTTTCCAAAGATTTTGCAAGGGCCGATTGAACGGGGAGAAAGCCTCCTTCCCCAGTTGGAGATCCTTTCACCTCCAACAACGGATAATCTACGCGCCGGGATTAATCTTTTCCTTTGGGGGATGCTCAAGAAGGTGCTTGTGGCCGACCGCCTCGCCACCCTTGTGGACCCTGTCTTCAACAATGTCCATGACTATCACGGCGTATCCTTGGTTATTGCCACCTATTTGTTCGCGCTGCAGATTTATTTCGATTTTTCCGGATATACGGACATGGCCTTGGGCATTGCCAGGCTGTTCAACATCCGCCTTGCCCAGAATTTCAACTCTCCCTATGTTGCCGTATCCATAGCGGATTTCTGGCGGCGCTGGCACATATCCTTTTCGAGCTGGATCCTGGATTACATTTTCAAGCCTCTACAGTTTTCATTCAGGAACGTATCCGGCTGGGGCACTCCCCTGGCACTCATTCTCACCTTCTTAGCTTCAGGGATATGGCATGGTGCCAGTTGGTGCTTTATAGCCTGGGGCTTGATCCACGGCATCTATTTGAGCACTGCCATGATGCTTAAAGGCAAACTCAAGTTCTGGAAGGCGCTGCACCTTGAGAAGAGCCTGCTGCAGAAGGTTTGGCAGGTATTCATAACTTTCCATCTCGTTTGTTTTTCATGGATATTTTTCCGTGCCGCCACCATAAAGGATGCCCTATACATTGCGTGGTCCTCCCTGATGGAAACACCCAGTAGTCTAAGGGCGCTGGCGGCAGGGGAGGGTGGTTCCATTCTGCCCCTGTTTCCGGGAAAACATTCAGGAGATATTCTTGCTCTTTCCATTCTTGTCGTTCTGGTGGCAGCTGTCGGTCTGGTGGAGCGGAAAACGGCACCGGCAGGGTCACCCATCGGCAAATTATCATGGCTTGTGCGGATGCCGGCCCCGCTGCAAGGGTGCTATTACGGTATTTTCTGCTACATGATTTTGTTCAAAGGGGCCAGTTCACAAAGTTTTATCTATCAGAATTTTTAATATTTTAATAAACATTGATTTTTTATATTTTCCATTCCATCGAAAAAAGCGCCCTCTGCTCTAATGGCAAAGGGCGCTTTTCTTTCTGGTGTGGCTGCCGTGGCTTTTTTGCGCTATACGCGTTAGGCCATCGCCAGTTCCAGGTAGTGACAGGCGGTTTTTTTCCAGGAGTATGAACCGGAGACGGCATAGTAAAGATTATTCCCCATCTCCAGCATCAGTTGAGGGTTGTCGAGAAGGGTCAACATGGCTTGTGCCAGTGCTTGGGGATTGTCAGGGGGAACCAGCAGCCCGTTCTGCCCTTGGGTGATCAGTTCCGGTATGCCACCCACATCAGAAGCGATGACTGCCTTCTTTAATGCACCAGCCTCTAAAAGCACCAATGGAATCCCACCCTCAGAACGGGAAGGCAGCACCAGAAACAATGACCTGTCCATCAGGTGCGGAATTTGATCAGCGGCAACATCCGTTTTGATGAAAACCGCACCGGAAATTCCCTGATCCTTGCAGATTCTGTCAATCTCGGCCAGATATGTCCCGCTACGCCCGACCATAAGCAGTTTTAGATGGGGATGTTTCAGGAGAACCTTTTTGAAGGCATGCAGCAGGACATCCTGCCCCTTGACCGGTTCGAATGATCCCACGTGGATGACATAATCCGCATCAGATAGCTCGGTGGGCAGGGGATCAGCTATTTGCGTGTCAACGGCAAACTTTTTGTTGGAAATGCCGTTGTAAACACATTTTATCCTGTCTGTAGTTTCTGGTGCCAATCTGGCCACCCTGGAGGCCAGCGAATTACTTGGCACCGTAATGACATCTGCTGAACGTAAAATCCAGTGTGTCTCGGATGCCGGCGCCTTTTCCATGGCAGTTACATCACTGCCATGGAGTGAGATTATGAAGCGGAAAGGTTGCCGAAATATTTTTTTAAGAATTGCAAAGTAGAGAAGAAAGGGGCCTGGATAATGGGGGTTTACCACCTCAATCTGCTCTGTTTTAAGCAGGTTGTAAAGCTGCCACAAGGTTGCCGGCCAACGTATGAGAAAAGAAGCAAAAGCTTTACAGAAATTTTTTCCGCCCGGTAGTTCCTGCATCCTCAGGTTAAAGGTATCTCTTCCCTCAATGGTAAGCCTGACAAGTCTGGAGCACCCCCATTTGGGAATGAGAATTGACGGTCTGGTTTCCTGCAGCTCTTCAAATTCCCCATAAAGATTTCTTACGACCTCGTTAACACCTCCCACGAACTCCATATCCCACGGGATCACAAACAGGTAACCGGGAGAAAGCTTTCCGGGGATATCAGGCTTCATATGTCTTGAGATAGGTTTTGCACGATTTGACTATCTTTGCCGGTATGAATGTCTTTAAGAGGGCCAGCATCGTCTTGCTTGTTGATCTCAGTTTCAAAGCACTGAGATATTCACGCCTGGCAGACTTCATGTCCAGATTGGCATACAAGTAATAACCATAATGAAAATGTTGACCTGAGATTTTACTTTTATAGTCGAGCTTTTCATCTTCAGTAAACAAGTTATAGCCTCGTCTGAGGTTTGTTTCATACACCTCAAGGGATCCCTTGAAGTATCCCTCCATGTTATTGGTCATGTTATCGTCATGTCGCCTGTAATAACTCAAGGGCTCATACAGGCAGGCCAGACGATTACGAATGGCCAGTCGGAACCATAGGTCAATGTCTTCACCAATGGTCAGTTCTTCGGAAAACCAGATCGGTTCCGACTGAAGACAGGACCTCCTCAACATGATGTTTTGTATGGCCACGCTTGTACAATAGACTGACATATAATTGTAAAAGTTAGGTTTACAAAGGTAGAGGTTGTCCTTGACGTGGGTGACATAGTCTCTGGCGGTAAAATCAAAATCGGCCCTGCCCAGATAGGAACCAGTGTCCTCGTTCCCGTTTTCGTGAAGGTTCTTTACATCATGGAAAACCAGGTTGAGGTGGGGGTATTGATGGAATATTTTCAACTGTTTCTCAAGTTTTCGGGGAAGGTATAGATCGTCAGCATCAAGGAAGCAGATAAATTCTCCCGATGAGTTCCTGATCCCGACGTTTCTTGCAATGGAAGGTTTACCCGAATTGAGCTGGGAAATTACCAGGATCCTGTGGTCCGACTTAGCTAAAGACTTGGCTATAAAATACGTGCCATCCGTTGAACCATCATTGATAATGATAATCTCAAAGTTCTGCTCGCTTTGACACAGCACAGATTCTATTGCCTGCCTTATATAGCGCTCACAGTTATAAGCGGGTATGATTATCGAAACTTTTGGCATTGTGCCTCAATATATTAACAAGGTTTCAAGTGGGCCTTGTAAAGCTTGATGAATGACACAGGAAGCATGGTCTTTAATAATGCGATGAAGGCCTTTGTGCTGAACTTGATTTTCAAAGCATTCATAAACTGATGCCTTGCAAGTGATGTTTCGTATTTGCTGTATAGAAGATAGCCATAATGCCAGTGCATGGTGAGTATTTTCTTCTCATATTCCTTTATTTCGGTTTTTGTGAGTAACTTCAGCCCTCGCTTCAGATTGCGGCCATGTACCTGGATTGAACCCTTCAGGTATCCTTCCATATGGTTTGTGATGTTATTATCGTGTCTTCTATAGTAGCTCAAACATTCAAAAATGCAGGCCAGGCGATTGGAGAGGGCCAATCGAAACCATAGATCCACATCTTCTCCAATTGCCGTGTCTTCCGGGAACCAAACGGCTTGGGCATCAAGACATGAACGCCGCACCATGACATTTGGAATTGCCAGACTGGCAGAATAAACAGACATATAATTGAAGAAATTTTCCTTACAAAGGTAAATTCCATCCTGGGCAGCAGTGACATAATCTTTGGCGTTAGCAATGAAATTGGTATTGACCAAATAGCTGCCTTGATCTTTGCTGCTGTTTTCTGTAAAAAGTTTCACATCATGAAAGACCAGATTCAGGTGAGGATATTTCTGGAATACCTTCAGCTGCTTTTCAAGTTTATTGGGAAAGTACAGATCATCGGCATCTAGGAAACAGACAAAATCGCCAGATGAATTTTTTATCCCTGCATTCCTGGCGATGGAAGGCTTACCCGAATTTGGCTGTGTTATTACCCGAATTCTATTGTCATATTCAGCTAAAGACTTGACTATAGAGAGTGTGCCGTCAGTTGAGCCGTCGTCTATGACAACTATTTCAAAATCCTGCTCGCTTTGGCAAAGCACAGACTCTATTGCGAGCCTGATATAGCGCTCACTGTTATAGGCAGGTATGATGACTGAAATTTTTGGCATTGTATCTCAACAGTGAATTAAGCTCTTAAATAAGATTTGCATATTTTTACTAGTGATACGGGAAGCATGGTTTTTAATAAAGCAATGAACGCTTTTACACTGAATGCCAGTTTTAAGGCACTGAAATATTCCCGCCTGGCATGGCTCATTTGATAATTGCTATAGAGCAGATACCCATAATGCCAATGCAGCGCCCTGATTTTAGCCTGATATTTCTTCTTCTCCTGTTCTGTGAGCAGATTCCGTCCCCGTTCTAAATTACGTAGATGCACCTGGATGGAACCCTTTAGGTATATGGACATATCACGGGTGATACTGTTGTCGTGCTGTCGGTAGTGGCTGAGAGGCTCATCCAGATAGGCAAAACGGTTCGTCAGCGCCAATCTGAACCACAAGTCAATGTCTTCTCCAATCACTATGTTTTCAGGGAACCAGACGGTTAGGGAAAGGAGGCATGACCTTCTAATCATAACTGCCGATACGAGAACTGACGCAAAATATGCCGACATAAAGTTGTAGTAATTGTCTTTGCACAGGTAGACCCTGTCTTGGTCTGGAGTAATATAATCCTTTGCTGTCTCTGTGAAATTTACTCTCCCCAAATAGCTTACCTTATCAACGCTGCTGTTATCGTTTTCGTTAAGAAACCTGACATCGTGAAACACCACATTTACTTGCGGGTATTTTAAAAAAAGGTTTATCTCCTTCTCAAATTTTGAAGGAAGGAAGACATCATCGCCATCAAGAAAGCAGAGGAATTCCCCCGTGGAATTTTTGATGGCGACATTTCTTGCTACGGAAGGTTTTCCTGAATTACTTTGTGACAAGACTTTTATGCGCTGGTCATCTTTTGCCATTGATTCGACGATTGACAATGTCTGGTCAGTGGAGCCGTCATTAACAACAACAATTTCAAAATCTTGAAATGATTGTGTCTGTACAGACGTAATTGCCTCACGAATGAATAGTTCGCAATTATAGGCAGGAATTATAACTGAGATAGCTGGCATTATTTATCCAATTGCATGAATTAACGGTCTTATATGGGTAACGCCGTGCCAGCTAAGCCGCTCTTCCACAGTAAAAAAGGCAATATTTTTAACTCTGGTCAAAAAGGTTGCACTGGGATAATGGTACAAATGTAAGGAAATGGAATAGGAACCCCGCAACAGGTTAACATCAAAATCTATTGCGCCCTCAGCCACATCGCTGTTGTTACCATTTAGTTTTATGGAGCTCAGGGCCAGATTATAGTCGCAAATGCTCAAGCCATCCGACAGGCGGTTAATTAAGAAACCCAGCTGGCATTCATTGAAATTCTTGATGCAATTAATTTTAAAGGTAATCCTGCATTTTTGCTCTGGTTGGCAGATGGAAACCAGTTCGTTGTTCAGGTTCATCAACTTCACATTTGAAATTGAATTTTCTGTCATTGCATCGACTGCATCATCCTGATTTGAGCATATATATTCGCGGATAGTATCGGCTGTTTCACCAATATTTCTAAGTTGGCCTTTTTTTATCAATGCAGTCCTGTTACACAACACATTTACTGACTCCAGGTTATGAGAAACAAAAATTATGGCAATATCCTTGTTCTTGAATGACAGCATCTTTTCAAGGCACTTTTCCTGGAACCACATGTCACCAACGCTCAAAACTTCATCCACCAGCAATATTTCCGGGTCAACATGTGCGGCAATGGCAAAGCCCAGGCGCGCATACATTCCAGAAGAAAAACGCTTCACCGGCGTGTCAATGAATTCCGAAATACCGGAGAACTCTATGATCTCGTCCAGTCTCCGCTTGATCTCGTCTTTCTTCATGCCGAGGATTGATCCATTGAGAAAAACATTTTCTCTTCCCGTCAGGTCCTGGTGAAAACCGGCGCCAACTTCAATGAGCGCACTCAGCCGACCATTTACCGTCATCTTGCCGCTGGTGGGCCGCAAGATGCCGCTCAGGATTTTAAGGGTCGTGCTTTTGCCGGAACCGTTGGGGCCTATAATACCTAGCGCTTCCCCACGCCGGACCTGAAAAGAAATATCTTTCAAGGCCCAGAATTCCATTTCGGCCAGTTCTGACGGCTTATTATTGGCAAAGGTTCTCTTGAAAACAGCTGGAATAAGATCCCTGAGTGAATCGTATCGCTCACCCCTGATGAATTTTTTCCAGACATCGTTTAGCTCTAAAGCAATCTCTGACACGATAGTTTCCCTTTATCAGTTTAAATACGTTCAGCAAACAGAAACTCTGAACGATGGAAGACAAACCAGCTGGCGATAAACAATGAAACACTGAAAGTTGTGGCATAGCCTACCCAGAAAAGGTCGGGAGGTTGCTGTAAAACAACAACGGCATTGATTGCCTCGAGCAGTGAACCAACCGGATTCATTAAAAGTAAGGTTGACCATTTGCCGAACAAGGAGGCCTCATAAAAAACAGGGGTAAAAAATATGGCAAAGGTCAGGACCACCTCTACTATGTATTTGACATCTCTGAAAAACAGGTTGGCACACGACAGGACAAAAGCTATGCCGGCAGTCAAGATGATCAACAGTAAAATGAGAAACGGAAGCCAGAGGATATTGACGGATATGCCGATATTGCTGATGACAAGAATCAGGGCGAGCGCACTGGATGCTATGGTGAAATCAAAAAGATTTGCCAGGATTGCCGCCAGAGGGAAAATTTCCCTGGGAAAGTATATTTTAGAGACAAGGTTTGAATTGGCGGTGAGACAAATGGTAGCAAATCTGACTGAACCAATGAAAAAGGACCATGGTAAAGCCTTGACGGAAATGGAGGCCAGGTCCAGGACATTAAAAGGTTTGCCGGAGACGAAAGAGAAGGCCAGCTTCATGATGATTCCGGCAGCTACAATCAACATCGGCATGAAAATAGCCCACATGAAGCCCATGACTGACTGTTTATAACGTATTTTTATGTCGCGCCAGGCGAGAATATATAATAATTCCCGGTAATGAATGAGTTCGCTTACCATTTCTTTCATATCAACCCCTTATTGAAATTCTTTATTCAATGGCACATAAGGTAACGCAAATAATTAACACTGCATTCATCGCCAATACAGATCCTCGGTAATTCAAAACAATCTGAAGTTTTATCAACACGGTCGATTCTGGTGGTTAAAACTCCCTTGTACTTGGACTCAATCAAAAGTTCCTTATGTACCTTGGTGAAGTCCTTGTCTCCTCCATTGGGGTAGGCAAAAAACTTCACCGGCCCGAAACTGGCCAGTTTTGTCTCTATGGTGTTTTTTGATTGATAGATTTCCGCTTTGGCTTCTTTATCCGTTAAACGAGCCAATATTGAATGGGACATCCCATGGGACCCTATTTCTATTAAACCGGAATCGCGCATGATGAGTATTTCGTCCCAATCCATGTGCCCAAAACACGATTTAAGGAGCGGTGTCTTCAAATCCTCTTCAGATATATTATAGTAGCTCATCAAATTATTGATTGATGCCGAGATTTCCTGTGGATGTAATGATTTAAACCTGTTGACGATCATGCGGTAGGCAACAGCTTTATCCTTAGATGATTCAATTTTGACAGTCGCATCTTTTAAATCGATAGTCACATTGTTCAATAAAGAGATTATGGCGGCAATTTTATCTGACCAGATATAATCATCGTTGTCCACAAGACCAGCAGTTATAAAAATTGTGGCAGGGATCTTGTATTTTAACAACATCGGGTAAGCATTAAAAAAATTATTATGATATCCATCATCAAAGGTGACGACTACTGAATGGGGCTCAAATTTTCCTCGCTCAATGTGTGAATGAAGCTTTTCCAAACTTATACAGTTAAAATGGCTGGATAAGAACCGCAGGTGTTGTTCAAAATGCAGGTAATCCAGTTGGGTCCAGATTGGAAATGGTAAATTTCCACTGTGAATACTATGATAAGTTAAAATCAATGGCTTCATTTTCAACCAGGGACTTTTTAATGTTAAACTTTATATTTCTTATCAGATTAATCATCAACTACCTCATGGTTTACAGGAAGTCAGTGTCCCCTAAAATAAAATCAAATTTTGATAAATGTTTTTGCTCTTCCCGAAAATAATTATCATTTTGCGACAACATAAAACCTACTTCACTTGAGTTACTTGAGAAACCACATGAAACAAAAACATTCCCTGATATTGGCAGAGCGGCTGACTGCAGTACTGTAACATCACTGTGTTTTTTTAAAAAGGCAGTCAAATGAATCAGAAGCATTTTAACTGGCAGGTTTTCGCCTGAAGCATGAATAATGTCCATGATGAAACAACGCTTCATTCCACAGTCTTCTATTACATTAAAAACCAGAAAGCTTTTTAGCTCGCCATCAAGGTAAACGGAAGCAAACTTGTATTTTCTTCTTTGAGATTCTTCATAACGCCAGACAAGGAACTTTCTCTCCTTGACAAAGGATACTTTGTCTTTGTCTCCTGTTGAACGATAAAGAAGATCATCTATTTGTGATGGAACGTTTGACTCAAGCCTGAACTTGAAGTTTCTGCCTTTTATTAACCATGCCTTGTGCTTTGTGTTGATCAGCAATGAACGGCATAAATACTTTGATTTTCCAATTACACCTG
>CAWAFF010000080.1:0-38008 GCA_963780945.1 uncultured delta proteobacterium
TATTGTTCCTGGCCTGAACACGTACGTATTGCTGATACGGAAGTCCTGCTGGCCGCTTGGCATGAATGGGGTGAGCAGTCGCTGGAGAGATTAGATGGCATCTTTGCCTTTGGCCTCTTTGATTTCCAGGAAAAAGAACTGTTCCTGGCACGCGACCATATGGGCATGAAGCCGCTGTTCTATCAAATGACCAAGGATTCCGTCTTCTTTGCCTCGGAGCTTCTGGCACTGTTTAGTGATGTAAACCCCTGTCCTGCTGTAGATCTTTCCGACCTGGATACCTACTTCACTTTCAACTATCTCCCTGCCCCGAGAACCGGACTGCGTGAGGTGCAGCAGGTGCCGCCCGGCTGCCTGCTGAAGGTTGACAAACATGGTGGACGGCTGAAACGCCACTGGTTGCCGGATTATAAAGCTCAGACTATTCCCTGGACTGATGACACCGTCAGCCAGTTCAGGCACATTCTGTTCAATTCAGTAAAGAGCCAGCTAGTGGCGGATGTGCCTCTGGGGGTGTTTCTTTCCGGTGGGCTGGATTCCTATTCCGTGGCTTTGGCCGCTGCTTCCGGTGGTGAACATCCTAGCTGCTTTACCCTTGGCTTTACAGAATCCAATTTCGATGAAACGGCGGCTGCTGCGGAATATACCAAATATCTGAAGTTAGTCGGGCAGCAGATCCAGTTTGCCTGGAATCGAACCATCATCGAAAAGACCCTTGGCTCCATGAGTGAGCTTTTGGCCGACCCATCATGCTTTCCCATGTACCAACTTTGTGCCGGCGCACGGCGGGAGGTGACCGTTGCACTGACCGGCGACGGTGGTGATGAGCTGCTGGCAGGCTATGACACCTATCGAGCCGGGATGATTACTCCATTTATTCGCCTGCTTCCCGAATCATTGCGGTGTTTACTGAAAAATATGGCTCATCACCTTCCATCGGACAACCAGCGGTATGGAAAGCGGATGGTGGTGGAACGTCTGCTGGACGCTGCAGTAGCTGGACCTTTTCGGGATCATGCCTCTTTTCGCTTGATCTTCAGCAAGCAGCTAAAGCAGCGCCTCTATCAACCTGACTTTCTTCATGCCACCCAAGCGCAAGATCCGGTGGGCGAATACGCCGACTGCATGAGGCAGGTGCCGGATGGAAGATCTTATCTTGCCAAAAGATTGCAGGCTGACATTGCCTTTCATCTCCCCTCAGTTCTTGCCCAGGTAGACAGGATGAGCATGGCCCACGGCCTTGAGGCCAGGGTGCCGCTGCTGAGCAAAGAGATGGTTAATTTTTGCTTTAATCTGGATGATTCCTGCATGTTGACCTTGGCAGGTGGAAAGCGCATCCTGCGCAAAGCTCTGACTGGATCCATCCCGGCTTCGGCGTTTAAACGTCCCAAAGCTGGATTTCTTCCGCCCCGTGGACCGCTGGTTCAGAGGAGAGGGACCGGTCACTGCCATCTTTGGAGACCTATTGATGACAGCAAAAAACTCCCTCGATAACCTCCGCTGGGCTGAGGTTGAGCGGTACTGGCAGGAGCATCGGCAGGGGAGGGTAGAGGGCGGTTACGCCTTACTGGGCATTCTGCAGTACATGAACTGGAGGCTGAAATGCCGGGCCCTATGAATGGCCTCCTTGCGCACATGATCTGTATCAATTGCAGGTCACACGGTCTTCAGCAGACTGAATCCGCTCTTGTCTGCGGCAACTGCGGCAAAGCTTTTCCAATCATCAATGGTATCCCTTGTTTCGTCTCTGCAGCTGATGAAAATTTCAGCGAAGTGGAGGAGAAGGACAGGCAACGGTTTCTGGAGGCGAAAAGGCTGGCTTATTTCAGCAAGTCTTTCATCAGCAGCATGTATAACCACTATCACAAATATGCTGCCGCACGAAGAAAAGGGGTTTCAGGCAACGGGGTCATTCTGGATATCGGGTGTGGTGTTGGTGAACACTATCCATATGTCTCTGCCGGCGAAAAAGGCCGTTTCCTGGGCATCGACATTGACCGGTTCAAACTGGAGCATTTTCATAACCTCCATCCTGAATTTCCCGTCGCTCAGGCAAATGCCTTCAATCTCCCCTTTGCCGATGCCTCCATTGATGTTGTCCAGCTGCTTGCCACCATTGAGCATTTCTCGCCAACAGAAATTGTTGAGCTGATGGACGAAATTCTGCGCATCCTCAGGTCAGGTGGGCTCCTGATCGTCTGCTACCCAGCGGAAGGAAGCGTGCTGCTCAGGGGATGTCAAAGACTAGTGCACTCTCTTATCAGGTCGAGGACCGGATTTGATTTGGATACGGAAGAGATTCATCATCATGCTTCAACTGCAGGTGAAATACGGGAGAGCCTGCTTAAGAGGCCGGAGCTGAAGCTATTGGAAAATTCATATTACCCGTTTCATCTGCGTTGTCTTAATCTAGCCCTCTTCATCAACGAGACATATACCAGGCAGTAGCATGCTGGGAGAAACCGCCATAAAAGGATTGATAGCCAACATACGGCAGCGTCTCAGTCATCACCTGCTTCGGTTCGCCTTTGTATACCTGTTGTTTCGGAACGGGCGTGTCACACTGCGCAAGGTCTTTACCGCTTTTGCCAATAGCATGCTTATCGTAAGAGGTCACTTACCTCGGGAGCTGCGCCAACCGTGGCATTGGTGGATGTATCCAGCCACTGCAACCTGCATTGCATAACCTGCCGCAACTCACCAGACGCTCTCTTCGACATTTCCGGGCAAACGGAAAAGAAAGCGGCATTGGGAAACCTGGACTTTACCCGTTACTGCCGCATTGTCGATGAGTTGCATCGGGACATGCTGCTCATTGCCCTGTATGTGACCGGGGAGCCCCTGCTCAACGACAGGTTGGTGGAGATGGTGCGATATGCCGGCGAGCTCGGCTTGGCCACGATGATCTCCACCAACGGCATGCTGCTTGATGAAAAAATGTCGGAACGGCTGTTGCTGGCTGGCGTGGACTACGTCAAGGTGGCGGTGAGCGGCTTCACCCAGGATATCTACAGTGTCTACCACCGGGGTGGCGAAATCGACAAGGTGCTCAGCAATATCGCTTCCCTTGAGCAGGTGCGTTCACGTCTCGGACTACGCTGCATGGTTGTGGTGGATTACATTCTGTTTGAGCACAACCGTCATGAGGTGGCGGACGTTCGTCGTTTCTGCCGGGAGCGCGGGCTGAGATTCACTCTGCGCTATGGTCGGGTATATGAGGAAAGCGGCATCCTGAGCCCGACGGAGAGTAAAAAACACTACCAGGCCAAGTTATCCCCCTGTGACTGGCTGTGGAAAATCATGACCTTTTGTGCTGATGGACGTGCCGTCCCCTGCTGCCAGTTCGCCACTTGCGCAGAGACACCTCTTGTCATGGGGGTTGGAGGCGACGAAGACGCCAGGCTGATCTGGAACGGGGAGTCTTACCGCGAACTGCGCCGGATTCAAGCGGCGACCGGCCGCAGCACGCTCCCCCTTTGCAAAAACTGCTTCTATTCCAATATAGATTTCCAAAGCTGATGTTTGCCTCGGAGAGCGAGATGTCTATTCTGCAAAAAATTCAGGAAAAGATCGTGGCACATAAAAGCCCACTGCTCCTGTCTTTTCTCGTCCTATTCTTGTTTACTGCCATGGAAATGGGTCACGGGTACTTTTTCTTTCAGGACGACAATCGCCATCTCTTCCTGCCGTTTCTGGTACATAATCTCAGATCGCTGGCAGGAGGTGAAATTCCTCTTTTTAACTTCCACCAGTCACTGGGTACGCCGACCAGCATCCAGTACGCCTCCTTTTATCCCGTCCATTATCTCGGCCTTGGTTTAAGCAACCTTCTGTTTGGCCACTATTTTGCCACAATGGAGGTTGTTGCTCTCCTCCACCTGGAAGTGGCTGCCGTCGGTTTTTTCTTTTTGATGCGCAGCTTCAGGGTTGGTGACATCAGTTGTGTTATTGGTGCGCTCGCTTGGGCCTTTTGCGGCTTCGTTATAACGGTAGGAAACTCCTGGGGGCCGGTGCTGGGCTATGCAGCGTACCTGCCGTGGATCATGCTTTTTTCCATGAAGCAGATTTATGGATGCAGCCGTAAAAACTTCATTATTCTTGTTCTTCTTCGGGTCGCAGATTTCCTGGTCGGCAATCCTCAGTTTTTTGTCTATACCGTTACTTTCGACTTTTTAGCTGTAACCACGCTCTATTTTAGCGAGGCCAGATTCGCAGCTGTCCCTGCAGTAGGAGAAGGGATAGGTTCGTCGGCACCCAGCCCGGTCAGAGCAGGGAAGTTTTTTCCCTGCTATTTCAGCAATTATCTGGTTGTGATCCTGCTGGCAATGCCACTCATCCTGCAGGCCTTTCATCACACGATGATTTCTGCAGACAGAAAAAATGTTCTGTCATGGTCGGAATACTCCGCCATCAGTTACAAGCTGAGTCACTGGGTTAACGGCATTTTTGCCCCTTTTCACGATATGCCGATGAATACCTGGAGCGAGCAGCAGTTCATTTCTCATATGGGCTATCTGCCTGTTATAGGTTTCATCGTTGCAATTCTGGCAGTGAAGAGGACGGTTAACGCCAGATACATAGTAATATTCGCAGGACTTGCTTTATTCTCGTTCCTTTGGGCAACCGATATTTGGGTAGCGAAAGCTTTCTATCATCTACCCGTTTACAACAGGCTGCGCTACCCTTTCAAGCTGGCTTTTTTCACCAGTTTTTTTCTGGTGATGGTTTCCACCTTTGGTCTTGACCTGATCTTTCACAAAATCAGGGAAAAGGGTAGCCGGATTGCTACAATCGCCGTCATTGCCGCTATCCTGTTTCATGTCGCCAATTTTATCTTTCTTTATGCGGTTCTGCCACAGCATATGTTCTCCAGATTCCTCGATAAGGCGCCCTTTGAAGAAGGTCTGAAAACGACCATGACCGACGGCAGGATTGTTACTGGCTGGCTGGATGTGGCTTTCGACGGAAACAAGAATGTTCCGACGTATACTTTGCCCACCCTTGGCTATAATTTTGCCACCTTGTGGGGGTTGTATTTCTTTGGCGGTTATGACGCGCTGATTCCGGAAAAAAACCTGCAGGCTTCGTTGGAGCGGGGAAACCGGGGAGATTTCAATGTAGCTCCGGGTCATATACTGAATTTCGCCAAAGAGGTGCCGCTGGATTATTTCAGGAAGTGGGGTGTCAAATGGTATGTCTTTGAAAAAAGTATACCGCTTACGGACACCATGGATCTGATAAAGACTTCCTACAGTGACGGCAAAAGAAATATTCTTTATGATCCTGCAGCCAAGCCCATGGTTTATTGGGCCGATGATGGGGATGCGGGTAAAATCAGCTTTAATATGCGGACAAACTCCATTGAAATGGTGACTCAGAACGACAGGGATGGCAAGGTCATCATCGGTGTGCTGTATAATCCGTTTTTCACTGCGTTTGTCGACGGAGAAAAGCGGCTTGTTACCGAAACAGAGGACATGCAAATAGCGCTGGATATTCCAAAGGGAAGGCACACCATAGTTGTTAGATATTGTGACAAGTTCATGCTCTTTGGCTCGATGATTTCACTCGCTACGCTGTTGGTATTCACTGCTTCAATAGTTACGCAAAGAATCCGCAAAAGAAAATTGGATTTTTAATGCTTCTTTCTCTCAAACTATTGATTGCCATACTCGGGCTGACCCTGCCGGGCTTCCTGCTTGGCCGCGTCCTGAAACTGAAAGCTGCCGGGGCCGTTGCTTTCCCATTTTCAGCGCTGCTGTTAACTCAGCTGGTAATCTGTTTCTCCGTCCTGGGCATTCCTCTCCGGTTCGATACAATGGCACTGTCTTTATCCGCATGGCTGGTTTTGAATTGCCTGGTGCTCAGATTCAGACCAGCCACTCCGGTGGAGACCGCCACCATCGACAAGACTGATTTACCAGGCTGGCTTGCAAACGGCTGCGTGGCTACTGCATTATTAATAGTTTTGGCGGTTACCTTCCGCACAACGCTCTATCCTCTCAGCGGCTACGATACTTTCTTTCGCTGGGAGGCTGTTAGCCCGGCACATGCTGCTTTACCAGTCTTTGAATTTCTACCCGCCTGTCAATGCACATGACTATTCAGTATATCTCATCCCCGACGGTATTCCGCCGCTGGCCTCAACAGTCTACTGGTGGATTTATTCTGCCGTTGGCAAGCCTTTGATGCAGGCGACAGCCATATCTGTGGCGCTTCAACTTCTATCGGCCATGGGGCTTACCTTCTTTGCGACATTTTATGCTTTCGGCAGGCGTGCAGCTTATTTTTCATTGGTGGCCTTTGCCACGTCCACATTGCTGCTCAGTGCTTTTGCCATAGGTCAGGAAACAGGGTATACGGCTCTGGCGGTTGCCGGACAATTCTGCTTCACCTGGGCTGCCGTGCGCCGGCCTGGCCTGTCGCCAATTATTGCAGCCGCCTTTTTTGCCGTATTGGGAGCTTTAGCCCGTGATTATGGCCCGGCCCTGACAGTGTCCGGTTTCCTGGTGTTGGCCTGGCACCCAAGAACACGCAGGTTTCTGCCGATTTTTACAGCTCTTGTTTTGGCTTTATCAGCCCCATGGTACCTGCGGAACTGGGCCATAACAGGAAATCCCCTGTTTCCCCATGCAATACCAGGTGGCTCCCCCGTCAATGATGTTTTTGCCGCAACGCAAAATTCATGGCATGAAGAATTGTCCTTTTACAAATACGGCTTTCCGGAATGGATAAATCTTTCCGGTGTACTTCTTTTCGGGGGTCCGCTCGCGATCCTTGGGGGAATTTGGTTTGGCCTCTGCCGCTTGCGCAGTGCAGGTCCTTTGGTTATTACAGCATTAATAATGGTGGGCTTATGGCTAATATCAATGGGGGAAACTGCTGGCGGTCCGGTTTACAGCATGCGGGTACTCACCCCGGCCTGGATATCCCTGGTCATATTGGCTGGTGCTGCCGGCGCTCATATCCATGAACGGAGTGGCCGGCTCAATTGGGGTTTGCGGCTAAGCTTCCTGGTTGCGGTCCTCTGTTGTTCGTTATACGCTGTCGCCTTCTCTCTTTCATACCCTTTTACGGCGAAAGATACCGTTTCGGCCATTACCAGCAGCTATGCCGGGCCACCAGATTTTTGTGCTCAAAAAGTGGAAGCGGCCGGCATTTTGCAAAAATCTGCCTTGCCTGCGACAGGCTTACTTACCTCAAGCGCATATATGGGGACAATCCTGCAGCGGGAAACGCGATTCAGGCCAGTGATGATCTGGAGTCCGGAGGTTGATTTCGTTTTTGATAAAACCCTGAAACCTTCCGAAATACGACAGCGGCTGTTGAGCCGTAACATCAAACTTGTGGCACTTGATGATAACTGGGGAAACAACATATTCCTATCCCAGTTCCCCTTTTACCAGACATTCATCCAGAAGGGTACCGGTGACGAGTTCAAGGTGGTTTCAGTAGTGGGCAATGAGGCGGTGGTGCTGCTCCTTCCTGAAAACTCAACCACTGATCTTGTTCAACCCTGAATGTGCAGGCCGCTCTCAATTTACCAGGCAGGTGAGAAGTACAGTCTTCTGATTGATTTGCCAAAAGGTTGATGCATGAACAAACTCATTGCGGCGCTATTGACAATAACTGTTTTGACAATTGCCATTGTTGTCTTTACACAGACAAAATACCAGCCATTTAAATTGGTCCTGCTGACTAAAACCCTTGAAAAGGGGACTCGATATATTGATGTGGAGAATGCAGACGACAACACATTTTCCAGGATAAAGTTTGAAATAGGTAATGATAAAGGAGATTCCTCTTTTTATGCTCTTGAGCTGCCCCGCATAAAAGTAAATTCCTTGAAGATTCCTCCTCTTGCAATAATCGGCAAGTATCAGATCGATGGGATAACCCTTTCAAACGACTCCGTCAGCTATAGCTGGGATGAGCAGATGGCATGCTCGCAACAGCAGCATGGATCCCCCCTGAAACAGCCTTGTGGTAATGCCCCAACTATTTCTGTGGGTGCCGACTCATCAATTGTGATTTCATCAATTCCAGCAAATGGCACGGCAAACACTTGGCAATTGCGGGTTGTTCTTGCCGTTGTCTCGGCTCTGGTTGCAATCATTTGCGCCGCTTTTTTATTCCGACCCGTCACCGGAAAGGACAGGCTGCTCTGCTACACAGCAAGGGCCGCATGGCTTGCCTTTGCGCTGCTTTTCTTCTATCAACTGTACTTGCTCGGAAACTATTCTGTGGATATCCCCAATTTTGAAGAATGGGAATTCTTCGAGCCGTTTGCATTGCCTGAGGGGATCACATGGCAATGGTTATCCCGTCCCGTTTCCCACCAACGGCTGATGTTGTTCACGAAACTGACGGCATGGCTGAATTTTAAGTTATTTGATCTGGATTTTGTGAAGCTTAAATTTTTCAATTACATCTTTTTCGGGATGTTTTTGCTTCTGATTTTTAAATTCAAAAACAAGGTCATTGGCAGTGACCGATTTGTTCTTTTTCCCTTCTTCATGATTTTTATGCTGTCACCAATCATCTATGAGGTGCATGCTGCTTCTTTTCAATCGGGTGAGGTATTTGTCCTGTTATTCTCGTTTGCTGCACTTTTATATGCCATAAGAGAGGATAACTCATTCACATCAGCCATATTTTTTTCTCTGTTTGTCATTCTTGCCATGTCTTCATTGTCGGCAGGAGTTGTTTTTGCTACAGTTCTTCTTCTTTGCCGGACTGCCTTTGTGGTGGCAAAAGTCATCCAGGAAGCCAATAACAGAAGAGCAACCTTGTATAATCTTTTTGTCACCTGGCTGCTTGGGATTTCGGCGCTGGGCATTTGGCTGTCCGGTTTTAAAAAACCCGCTAATACTCCGCCATGGCTGTTTCCAACTGAGGCAAAGTTCTGGGATGCCTTCCTGAATCTTCTGAGCTTCGGCTTTGGGTTCGAGATTGAAAACCCTGTTCCGGGTTTAATCTGCCTGGTGTTTGTCCTGTTTCCTGTAACCCTGCTGCTTTGGAGGAAGAGCACTCGATGGCACATCAGCACCTGGCAGGTCATTGCTGCTACTTTGAGTATTGTTGGGTTGGTTGCTCTGATTACGGTCGGGCGCGGCAACATGGCAGGCAGTATCAAGGTCTCAAGGTATGTCCTGTTCAGCATCCTGTTAATCCCGGTCAGCTCAATGGCATGGTGGCTGGCATTAACGGATAAGACCAGTCGCTGCCTTACACTGGCGTTGTTCTGGCTCTTCTGTGCCGCAGCGTTCTACAACGATTGGGATTACACAATCTTCCGCGACATTCAGCAGCAGGATACTTTTAACCTTGAGTGCATTGAACTCTATAATAACGGTACCGGGGATGGGAATTGCCCTGGAACTCACTTCCGTCCGATCGGCAGTTATTTTGATAATGCAAAGAGGCTTGATGTGAAGTTTACCCGGCAGTTCAGACTTTCTTCCAATAGAAATTGAGCCCATGGTCGATAAATACTTAGAGCGGCACAGTGACTTCTTCAGAAGCGGTGAAATGATCGCCTGGATCGCAGTATTTCTGTTACTGGTGGTCCTGCTTCAGTTCTACGTTCCCTATCCCGTCGATGATGATACTGCCTATCATTTTGCCGTGGGGCAGCTCATCAGAAAATATGGGATCCTCCATGATTTCCCCTGGACGCGCTTCAGCTGGCAACACGGTTCATATGCTGACAAAGAGTTTCTCTTTCACCTGTTGTTTATGCCGCTGGCCGGCTTGGATTTCAACACCGCGTCGCGAATGGTGGGTATATTGGGTGGGACCCTGATACTGACCACTGTCTATCTCATTCTGCGTGCCGAATCGGTACGTTATGCCGGGGTGTGGGCTTTGCTTCCCATGGGAGCCAGCATCTTTGTTTACCGGTTTGCCCAAGTGAGGCCTCACCTGTTCTCTATCGCCCTGGCCCTCATCATGATCTGGGCCTATGTTCGGGACAGGCGGCGTGTGCTTGTAATGGTCGCAATTCTCTATCCCCTCACGTACGTTGCTTTCTGGCAAATTCCTCTTATTCTCATCGTTGCCGCCGAATCGGCACGTATGGCAGCTGGTGAAAAATTTAGCTGGAAACCTTTAGTTGTTGTTACTGGCGGACTGCTGCTCGGAATTCTGCTGCACCCTAACGCCTGGAATCTCATCAAAATCAACTGGATCCATATGTCGGATATACTATTCCGCAATGCGTGGGGGGAGCATGTGGAGTTTAACCTGGGAGAGGAGTTCGAGCCATTCAGCGTTCAAGAGCTTGCCAGGTATCTTGCATTAACTATAACAATGGCGTGTGGTGCTCTTGTAATGGCGTGGCGGGACCGTCGCACCGCGAAGGAAGCATTGGCTTTTGTCTTCGTCACCTGCCTCTTCGGTCTCCTTACCCTGAGAACCAACCGCTTCCTTGAGTATTTTGTCCCATTTTCCGTGTTGTCACTGGCAACTGCCAACAAAAATAAAAATAGAGAATTTCTTGCTGTGGCACTTCTCGGCGCCTCAATATTTTACACGCTGTTACTGGGAACCGGACCTTGGGTCAGCCTGAGAAGCTTTCAATTGAAAAATTGGCGGATCGAGCCAGAGGTGTCAGAAGTCCTTAACAAGCAGTTGTCAGCAGATGCAAAAGTGTTTACCTGTGGTTGGGAATATACCGGAAGCCTGCTGCTGAACCTTCCGGAAAGAAAATATATGGTTGCCCTCGATCCCACACTGCTCTATAAAAAAGATCCAGAACTCTATAACCTTTGGTACAGGACACTACTTGATGCCCCGACGTCTTCTTCTGACATCATACGGCGCAATTTCGACAGTCGCTATGTTGTGTGCCTCGACCATCCCACATTGCATCCTTTTTTTGATGCTTTGATTTCCGATGACCGGGTCAAAGTCTTGCTTGCCAACGGCAAATGGGTGGTTGTCGACTTGGGTGCGATAAAGGATACACAGTAAATGGTATTGGAGTTCCGGTGATCTCTTCCAGAAAAACTGTATATATGACAGCCTTGGCAGCCGCTCTGATCTGTCTCCTTGTCTACCTGCGATCGCTCTCCTGTGGTTTTATCAATCTGGATGATCCATATTATGTCCTGAACAACAGTGCCATCAGAAAGTTAAACTGGAATTTTATCACCTCGGTATTCACCGAGCCCTACCTGGGCGGCTGGATGCCGCTTACCCATATTTCGTTCGCCGTTGATTATCTGTTCTGGAAATACGACCCCACCGGCTATCATCTGTCAAACATCCTGCTCCACGCGGTCAATACCGGCCTGATCATTCTCGTCGCTGATCGACTCTGCAGAGGCAGAGTCCTTGAACTGCGGCAAGCTTCCGGACATGATCATTTTTATATAGGCGGACTTTTGCTGACGGGTCTCCTCTTCGGCATTCACCCCCTGCGGGTGGAGTCGGTTGCCTGGGTTTCAGAGCGAAAAGATGTCCTGAACGGCATCTTCTTTCTTGGTTCCATTCTTCTTTACCTGCATTATGCCCAGGCGAAAGGATCAGCCGGCAAAAAGGGGCAGGCCGCCATTTTTTACTTTTTCTCATTCGTGCTGTTCCTGCTCTCTTTGATGGCTAAACAGGTGAGCGTCACTCTGCCGGCTGTCCTGCTGATAGCGGACTGGTATCCATTGGGCCGGCTGCATAAGGGGAGGGTCTTGCCTGTCTTGGCGGAAAAGATTCCTTTTTTTGCCGCATCCCTGGTCATGTCTGTAGCCACTGTTATTTTTGCCGCCCAGGAAAACCAACTTGTGTCCATGAACGCCCTGCCATTCACAGTAAGGACCGTTCTCTCCGGCAACGCGATATTCGAGTACTGCAGGCTGTCTTTGTTCCCGGTGGGTATTATTCCCGATTATGTGTTACCCAAGCCTATTCCAGTTGCTTATGTCGCAAAGACCATTGGTGTTTTTTTGGTCAGCTGCATTGCGCTCCATTCACTTTTGAAGGGGCGTCTCTTCGGGGCGGTATGGACCTGTTTCATCATCACATTATTGCCGATGCTGGCTTTCACTCACAGTGGCGATGATATCGCCATGGCTGCCAGGTATACCTACCTTCCATCAATTGTGCTGACCATTGCGGCTGCTATGGCAATCGTTTCAATATGCACGTACCTTGTCCGATCATGTCAACGTACCTCTCTTGCCGTTGTTGCCGGCATTGTTGCGATCTTTGTTATCTTCAACATGGGGATGACCATACGCCTCATAGGCGTGTGGAAGGACACCGGTACGTTTTGGACCAGAGTGATCGATCTTCATCCCCGAGGCAGGGCGTATGGTGATCGTGGCGTTTTTTATCTCCTGAACGGGAAGAGCAGGGAAGCGGCTGAAGACTTCTCGGCGGCAATCAATATCGCTTTGAATGCAGGTGTGCCATCAGTTTACAATCTTTATGCTTTTCGCGGGGTGGCACTGGGTGATCTCGGACGCCATGAGGAAGCGGTAGATGATCTGACCAAGGCAATCAGCATCTTCCCGCATCCAACGTACTTTTATTACCGCGGGCTTGCCTTGAAATCTCTCGGAAGAGAAGAAGACGCTCAAGAGAATCTGAAACGAGCAGGGGCAAACCCTGTTCCGATAGACTGGTTTTAATTGAAAAACTACACGTGAAAATATAGTATCAGCTACTTCCATGAATTTGGCATAACCGAATAGACATGTTGCCAAACTTTCCAAACTGTAATGACATTTCCAACAACAGGGTGAGGGCATGGTTGAAAATATTTATTCGGGTGACCTGTTGCTCGCTATCCTGGTTACCAATCAATCCTATGATGACGGGGTGCATTTCATCACGCCTGATAAGCTTTCACAGCAACTAGCATATATAAAACATTCACAAGGTAAGGTTATTGAACCTCATATCCATAATCCCCTCCCGAGAGAGGTTCTGCACACCCAGGAAGTGCTGATTTTACAAAAGGGCCTACTGCGGGTTGATTTTTATGATAACGCCGAAAATTATATCAAAAGCAGAACCGTGTCTTCTGGAGATGTCATCATTCTGGTAGGCGGCGGACATGGCTTTGAAGTTCTGCAGGATGTGGAAATGATAGAGGTCAAGCAGGGACCCTACGCGGGTGAATATGATAAAAGGAGATTCGGACCTTGGAGAGGTAGATGATCCCAGTTAATGAGCCATTGCTCGATGGTAATGAACTGAAATATCTGACTGAATGTATTGCCACCGGTTGGGTCTCTTCCGAAGGGCCCTTTGTCGAACGCTTCGAAAAGGGCATGGCGGTTGCCGCCGGCCGACGGCACGGAATTGCCCTCTGCAATGGTACTGCTGCCCTGGAAACCGCCTTGTCCGCTCTGCAGTTCGAACCTGGCGATCAAATTATCATGCCGACCTTTACCATTATTTCCTGTGCTGTGGCGGTTATCAGAAGTAATTGCACCCCCGTGTTCGTTGACAGTGACCCCCTGACCTGGAATATGGATGTGGGGAAACTGACTGAACTGGTTGTAAATGAGATTGAACATAAGAAAAACAAGCGTTTAAAAGCAATAATGATTGTTCATACCTATGGACTCCCGGTGGATATGGGCCCCATTCTCGAGCTGGCAAAACAGTATGGACTGAAAATAATTGAAGATGCTTCACAGATGCATGGCCAGACCTATTACGGCAAGCCCTGTGGCAGCTTCGGTGATGTGAGCACGTTCAGTTTTTATTCCAACAAGCATATCACCTCGGGTGAGGGGGGGATGGTAGTCACCGATGATGATGACCTTGCTGCACGCTGCAGAAGCCTGCGCAACCTAGGCTTTCAGCAGGAAAAACGCTTTGTCCACGAAGAGATTGGTTATAATTTTCGTTTGTCAAATCTGCAGGCAGCGGTTGGGGTTGCCCAGCTGGAGCGGTTAGGGGAAACCATTAAAAGGAAACGGGAAATGGGCAACCGCTACGCTGAACTGTTAAAGGGTGTCGAAGGTCTTGAACACCCATTAGCATCGGTTGACTACGCAGAAAACATTTACTGGGTTTATGGATTGGTCCTGAAGGGAAGTGTACGCTGTGACGCAGAGACGCTAATGCGCAGAATGGCAGAACGTGGTGTGGGAACCCGGCCTTTTTTTTGGCCCATGCACGAGCAACCTGTCCTGAAAAAGCTAGCTCTTGCTGGGGAAGGGACGTACCCTGTTGCCGAACGGCTGGCCAGACGGGGTTTCTACATTCCCAGCGGGGTGGCACTAACTGCCGGGCAGATGGATGAAACGGCTGCCATTTTGGGTGAAGAACTCAACAGCATTGGTAGTAACTGACGATGGTGAATATTAAATTATTTCTTATATTGACAATCCCCTTTCTCTTGTATCATAACAATCAGCTTACTGGGCCAGATGGAGAAGTTTACCTTGCAGTTGCACATAGCATTGTCACCAAAGGCACTTTGAACATCCTCCCGGAAACTCCTTCGAACAGCACTCCATTGCAGATTACTCACACCCATCATGCTCCTATTCATCAAAATATTGGTGGCGTTCTGTTTATAGTCCCTGCAACTGTCTTAACGCTTGCATCTCATTCCATCGCACAGCTCATTCCGAACCTTCCACCACGTTTTTATGATATTAGCTACCATGAGGGACTGTGGCTTGGGTGTGTGACTTACCTGCTGGCGATGCTCACCTGTCTTTTAATCTATAAAGTAGCACTCTGTTATTATAGTTCAAAGTCCGCAATAGCCGCACTGCTGGCCTGCGTTTTCGGCGGGCCACTGTTCCTTTACGCTGCTATCTATCCCTGCAATACAAATTTACCTGCCGCTTTTCTGTCGTCGTTACTCCTTTACGTATATCATTTCGCCGACATGAAGAAGCAGGTCTCATGGATGCTGCTCGGCGCATTATTGGGTCTTGGTGTCTTTGCCAGGCATGAATTTGTCGTGTGGCTTGTACTGCTGTTATATGCAATCTTTCGCGACGATGAGAGCGGTTTCGCTCCTTGGTCAGCTGTCCTGAAAAGAACATGTTATGCTGCATGCGGCATTCTGCTGTTTATCATTCCGACCCTTCTGATACGCCAGATTCTTTACGGTCACCTGGGAAGCACCTATTCAATACAGGTTGATTTGATGAACCTTTCCAAAGCACATCTTATGTTGTGGGGACCCCGTAATGGATTGTTTGTGTTATGGCCGGTTCTGCTCATCGCTTTGATGGGATACTTCTTCAACCTGAAGAAGAATACCTCACTGCATCACCTTATGTTCATCATTCTTGTGCTAGTCGGGTTGATTTCTGGAACAATCATATTTTGGAATGGTGAATTGGGACATTCCATCGGCCAGCGTTGGTTCCTGGTCGTTTTCCCGGTTTTCGTGCTGTATTTGTCACGATTATTTGATCTTTCAAAGAGATATTTCGGGTCGGTTCTTGCCATATCTGTCGCCTGCACAGTATGGGCCTTGTCCCTGTGGGCTGCATATGGCATGCGGTGGTCTTTTCCCAACAATGTCACCGGCTTCTTGATGCCGCATCATTTTTCTCCCATCTTTTCTCTCTTGACCTCCCATTATTCTATGTTTAGCAAGCAAATACTCCTGTCGCTTCTTTACCCAAAGCATATGGATGCAATCTGGTTGTTTCCACTGTTCTCTGCTGCCGTGTTTTCCATTCTCTGGTTGGGTAAAATGACACAGCGGACAACCTTGTTCAAATACCTCTTGCTGCTCCTCGTGATGATCTCTTTGATCACGACAGGATTTCTGGCAGGGGCCGGCAAGCGTGGAGAAATGGCATACAATGAATTAGCATCACACAAACAGGCAACGTTCATCATCAGAAACTACGAGGTCAATTTCGAAATAGTCTCCTCTATGGTGGATAGTTTGGCATTCTTCATGGAATCAGGTGATCATCAGCATGCCCGGTACATAAAGAATAAAACTTTGAGTTTCCTGCAGGTAGAGGCTCCTGATCAAGTGGATAACTTCATTAAATCGTGCGACGCCTTGGAGCTCAGACAGTCTCTTGGTTGGTACAGGCTGTTTCCTGAGCAAATTCATTTTGATCTTCTGGAATGGCATCAGCACGCACTCGATGACATGCGACACAATCGACGTCCTGAGGATCTCGGGGCGCGCTATCTATTTTAGGAGTATGGACGATGAGCCAATTCAGAAACCATAGGTGCTGCACCAAGCCGTATTTGGCCGCACCATCAGAAGCTTGACCACCTGGAACTGACAAGGTAAGAAATGCTAAGCATATTTGATAAATTTTTGGTGAAAATAAGTATATTTAGGAATAGTTACCTTTTATCAGTCATTGCTATAGCTTTGCCTGTGGTGATCCTCTTCTGGCCTGTGTTTTTTCAAAATAAAGTCATTGTGCCCGGTGACATTCCCAATTCTGATCCTTTTTTTATCACGAGCAAGAATACCGTTCCCCAAAAACCGGTAAATCCGATAATTGATGATCAAATCAATCAATTCTATATCTGGCATAGTATGGGGGCGTCAAGCCTCCAGGCAGATGGTCATATCCCCCTATGGAATCCATACATTTTTTCTGGCCAGCCGCTGTTGGCGAATGCGCAGTCGTCTTTTTTCTATCCTCCCAACCTCCTGCTTTGGTTTCTTTCACCCGGAAAGGTTGCCACTGTCCGTGCAATCCTTAATCTGCTTGTTGCAGGTGTCTTTACATTTCTTTTCTGCAGGGAACTGTGCATTTCCAGAAAAGGAGCTATCCTTGCAGCGACAGCCTTCACGCTTTCCGGACCCGTTCTCGTCTGGTTAGGTCATCCCCATATCAATGTCTTGGCTTGGCTACCATTTCTGATGTGGGCAGGGGAGAAATTGCTTAAAGATCACAGAGTGTTATGGGGATTAGTTCTCGGATCAGGTCTGGGGGTGTCAATATTAGGTGGACACCCTGAAACTACTTTTCATGTCTGGCTGGTCTTTTTCTCATATTTGCTTTCGAGACTCTTCAGATTAAATAAGGATAGCAGTAAATCCTATGTAAAACCCTTTGCCATAATAACGGGTGCAACCATATTTGGTATTACGATAAGCGCCATACAAATCATTCCTTTCATTGATTTTCTTATGCACAGTGCAACTTATGCAGATGGTGGAAGGTCCTTGGTTGTTAAAGGGAGCAGCCTCTTTTACACAAGAGAATGGCTGCCCAACTTAATCACACTTGTTACAGCCATATGTCCAAACGCCTTCGGCAATCATGTTGACTACAATTACGTCTGGCCGTTCAATCACTATAACTATAATGAACAAGCTATTTATTGGGGAACAATACCTCTGTTGCTGGCCGGAGGTGTTCTGTTTTACAGTAAAAAGCCACAACCTTTAGCTATTATTTCTTCACTGGCAGTACTTTGTGTCATGGTTGCTATTCGTTTTCCTGGGGTTGAGGTCATAAATCACTTACCGATTTTTTCAATGGTTAATAACGGAAGATTAAGACTAGTCTTTGTTTTCCTTGCATCTATTATGGCTGCATATGGCTTCGACTTGATAGTTAAGGAATGGATGGGTAATCACAGTAAAAGAAGCTTTATTGCAATTTACATAATTATGATATCAATAGGGTTATTCTACTTTGGCATTATCGCTGTCAAAAGTAGTCATTTTTCAGATGGCTTGCAACCCGGTTCATTCTGGCATGAAGTACTGTTCACAATATTTTCCTACCATCTGAAAACCTATTTACCCCTTGTCATTATTGTTTGCACGTGCTTGTTGACCTGCTTTTTTATGAAAAAAGTTCGTCTGCATAGCATACTACAGACGATCATCATTGGCTTGACCATTTTGGAGTTGGTCGTTCTGGGATGGAACCTCAATCCAGCAGTGACTGAAGCCGATATTTTGCCGGAGAATGATGCTATAAAATTCATGAAGGGACAAGTAAATCAACCTTTCAGAATTTTAAAAATGGATGAGCTTTTCCCTTCGAATTACAATGCCTTTTTTAATATTGCCGACGTTGCAGGCTATGATGTCCCTATCCACCAGGACTATTATGACCTGTATCGGGCTCAAGGCGGACAAGCTAAATATAGTAAAGACATCCAAATATGGGATGCTCAGTGGCCTCTCATCGACTTTTTAAATGTAAAATATGTGATATCAGAGAAACCGCTTCGAGCGGGCCGGTTCAAATCTGTGTATCACACCGATAATTTTGATATTTTTGAGAATCTGTCTGCTTTTCCTCGGGCCTTTATGGTTTACGACTTCAACTATCTTCCCGATAGGAATCTTCTTCTAAACACAATGATTAACGGAAAGGCTGATCTGAAAAAACTGGTATTAATGGAGGAGATGCCGGTTTTTCCGACCCCTGATTCACAAGGGTCAAGAGTCCACACTGTAGAGAAAGTCAGATACTCCAACGATGAAGTTGAATTGAGAGTAATGAGTGAGAACCCTGGCATCCTCGTCATGAGCGATCTACATACACCTGACTGGAAGGCTTTCATCGACGGGGAAGAAACCAGGCTGTATAAGGCAAATTATGCCTTCAGAGCAATTTATCTGCCAAAAGGGGAGCATAAGGTCAGATTTCTTTATTCCCCAGACTCGTTTAAAATCGGTGCAATGATGACTATGCTCGGCTTGTTGTTGCCACTTTTATATGGATTGAGACTTGTGGGCCTAATGGCCAAGGCGACATTTCGCCTTTAATTTTTTCAGATGACTGTACAAAATCAGTATTGATGAGGTATTCTACGGGCTACATTGAAATGAGAGGCCTTTCGCCAGGAGGATAATACATCGGAATATCGGGTCCTGCCAGGTGTCCTGAATTAGCCGACTTATTATGGAACAGATACCCCAAACAAGCGTTTCAGTCATTCTGCCAACCTATAACGAGGCCGGTAATATTGCCGACCTTATCCGGGAAGTGGTGCGAAGTGTGGAAAGCACAGGTATTACTGATGTTGAGGTCATCGTTGTGGATGACGACTCTCCTGACGAGACCTGGAAAATAGCTTCCGCAACGGAATGCCAGGGTGCAGAGATAAGGATCATCAGGCGAATAACGAACCGTGGTCTCACTGCCTCACTCAATGAAGGCATTGCCGCCGCCCGAAAGGACGTAGTGGTATGGCTCGATGCCGATTTTTCCCAACCGCCTGAGTGCATCCCTCAGATGCTGTATAAGATAGCTGATGGATTTGACGCTGCAGTCAACTCCCGCTACATTGCCGGTGGTGGAGAAAATCGATCCGGTAAGGGAGGAGAACTCCAGCTGGCACTGAGTAAACGCCTCAACCTGGTGTTACGCCACGTGCTGTTACCATCTTTCCACGACTATACCAGCGGCTTTGCTGCAGTCAGGCGGCATGTGTTTGACCATATTCGCCTGGAGGGGGATTATGGGGAATATTTTGTCAGCTTTATCTACCGGTTGCTGCGTGACGGCCATTACCGTGTCTGCGAGCTTCCCTACATCATGCAGCCCCGCCGAAGCGGTACGTCAAAGACCGGCTCCAACATCCTCGATTTTGCCAAACGTGGCCGTAAATATCTGGCGACCATAATCCATTTGCGCTTTACCGTGCACTAGACATAAACCTATGCAACCTTCTCTTTATGAAACTTTCCGTGTCCTGCAGGCAACCCACTGGTGGTTCCTTGCCCGCCAGCGTTTCCTTGACGTCCTGTTGAGGCCGGTGGACAAAGGTGGGCGGGTGCTTGATGCTGGCTGTGGCCCGGGCTCAATGCTGCATTACTTTGGCACATATGGGCAAGTAACCGGCCTTGACGGCCATCTGCCAGCCTTGCAGATGGCACGGTCACACTTTCAGGGCGAGCTGGTGCAAGGGACAGTTGAATGCCTGCCTTTTAACGGCCGCCGATTCTCTCTGGTGAGTGCTTGCGAGGTGCTCTATCACCGCAATGTGA
Organism: uncultured delta proteobacterium; assembly: GCA_963780945.1. Classification (GTDB taxonomy): domain Bacteria; phylum Desulfobacterota; class Desulfuromonadia; order Geobacterales; family Geobacteraceae; genus Geotalea. Next base: position 19,916 of record CAWAFF010000080.1, read on the forward strand.
AGGACGTGAGCGGTACGATAGTAGAGCTGGTGCGGGTGCTGGAGCCGGGGGGCTGGCTGCTGGTAGTGGATTCGGCATATTCTTCCCTGACCTCAGAGCATGATGAAGCTGCCCATGGAGTGCGGCGCTTTACCAAGGAGATGCTGGTGGCGGAATTCAGGGCGGCGGGCCTGGAGGTCGTCCGCGCTACTTATGCATATTCTCTGCTGTTGCCGATTGTCTGGTTGGTGCGCCGCTGGAAGGCCCTGCGGCCAAACCCGAACCCCCGACCGGAACTGCAGCCTGTTGCTGGGCTGCTGAACTCCATGCTCATCTGCTGGTTTGCCATTGAGGCGCAGATTGCTGGACGTTGCGGATTACCGTGGGGGTTTATCCTGGCGGATACCTGGGGAGGAAGCCACGAGGTGACATGCGAGTATTGCTGTTAAACCCTCCAGCAGAATTTACTGCCCGCGAGTACGCCCTTCCCGATAAACCATCTCAACAAGGTGCGGTGGAGGTGGAAGATTTCGGCCTGTTTCCACCGCTCGGCCTTCTGTATATCTTGGCCGCACTGAAAGAAAAGGCTCCGGAGCAAGAGGCTTTTTTTCTTGATTGCGTTGCCATGGGTGTCGGCCATGAAGCACTGGCTAAAGGTTGCCGAAATTTGTCCGGATGTAGTGGGCATCACCAGCTTTACCATGGCCTTGTACGACGTCTGTCTTGCTGCCCGAACTATCCGAACCATCCAGCCAAATGTTCATCTTTGCCTGGGCTGGGCATCATCCCATAGCCTTTCCCTTTGAAGCTGCAAGTCTGCCTGAATTTGACACCATAATTGTCGGAGAAAGGCGAAGAGGTATTCCCGGCGCTGGTTAAAGCGTTGGCCTCTGGTGCTGATTCTGGTCATATTGTCGGTGTGTATAGCAGGAGAACCATTGCCGGTTATCGGCAGCAGAATCTGACAGATTCCAGATTTCTAACCCATGTGATGGTTCCGCCGGCATATGTGGCGGACCTGGATCTTCTGCCAGCTCCGGATCGCACGGTTATCAAGGACCTGCCTTATCGCAGCATCGTCGGCCTATCGGATCGCCTCGCTACCATGATCAGCAGTCGCGGTTGTCCTTACCACTGCACCTACTGCGACGTGCCGTATAAGCAGTACCGGCAGCGTTCCATCCTTTCCGTGGCAGATGAAATCAGGGGCTGTCTTGAGATGGGCTATGAAGAAGTCCATTTCTATGATGATCTCTTCAATATTCAACCGGAGCGGGTCATCGGTTTCTGTGATGAGATCAGCCGCCGGGGCTACCAGTTTGAATGGGATTTTCGCGGGCGGGTGAACAGCGTGACCTGGGACTCTCTTGTTAATGCAAAAAATGCGGGATGCCGGATGATTTCATTCGGTGTCGAAACCGGCAGCGACGAGGGTCTGCGCTTACTGAAGAAAAATACGACAACCGAGCAGGTGCGACGTGTGTTTAAATGGTGCCGCTCGCTTGGTATTCTGACCATTGCCGATTTCATGATCGGGCTCCCTTTCGAGCGATCTCCAGACGAGGTACGGCGAAACGTGGACTTTCTGCTGCAACTTGATCCAGATTATGCCCAGTTCTCTATTCTTTCCCTCTTTCCCAACACCGAACTCTTCGCTGAGGCGGCGCGGAAAGGGTTGCTTCGCCCGGAGCGGTGGAATGAGTTCGCTGTCAACCCCGGTCCTGAATTTCATATCGACCACTGGGAGGAATTCATACCGCTCTCGGAGCTGGTAAATCTGCAAAAGCAATCTTACCGGCGTTTTTACCTGAGGCCACAGTACATCTGGCGCAGTTTCATTTCAACCTGCAGCTGGCATGAATTCCAATCAAAGTTCCATGGCGCTCTGAAGCTTCTACTTCGGTGATTGGATAAGTCATGTTTCGGCATGGAAAAAACAGAATAGCGAAAGCGGTATTATGCACAGATTCACTGTATGGGGTAACTTATTTGATGGTTGCGGAGAAAACGGAAAAACAATGTTCCTTCCCAGGTTCTTGTCGCACTGGCAGCTGGCATTATCTGTCTGCTTATATACCTTCCGGCCTTGCAGTGCGGTTTTGTCAACTTTGATGACCCCGAATACATCCTCAACAATGATCTGATCAGGCACCTGGATCGTGATCTATTTATTTCGGCATTCACCCAGGCACATGTGGGCTGGTGGATGCCGCTCACCTGGATTTCACTGGCCTTGGACTATCATTTCTGGCAGTTGAACCCCTTTGGCTATCATCTGACCAACATTCTGCTGCATGCGGTGAACACGGCGTTGGTGGTTTTGTTGGCTGGCGCGGTAACTAAAGTTCGCTCAACCGATGACCTCTCCTTGGAACCCAGGTACCTCCATTGGGCAATGTTGCTGCTGGCCGGCCTTTTTTTCGGCATTCATCCTTTGCGGGTAGAGTCAGTGGCCTGGGCTGACGGAGCGGAAGGATGTCCTAAATGGATTGTTCTCAATCAGCTCTCTCATTTTTTATCTGCGGCATATTGAAAAGAATCAACACCGGCCTGGCCCTGGCATTAACTACTTCCTCTCCCTGGTCCTTTTCAGCCTGTCACTCATGGCAAAGTCAGTGAGCGTTGTCATTCCTGCAATGCTGTTGGTGGTGGACTGGTTTCCTGGAAACCGCCTCCGTCAGGGGGCGGTTTTAGCTCTCCTCGCCGAGAAAATCCCTTTTTTTCTCCTATCATTGCTGATGTCAATAGTAACAATACATTTTACCGGGCAAAGCGAGTATCTTGTCACCTACGATGTATTTCCTTTGTGGCAGAGAATACTTGTTTCGGGAAATGCAATTTTTGAGTACTGTCGCCTGTTTGTATTTCCTTTGCGGCATAACTCCCCTGCATGTCATTCCAGATCCTATACCGGCATCTTTTACCATTAAGTCAGCCATTGTCTTATTTTAGCTGCACCTGCTGTGCAATGTACCGCAAGAAGCCTTGGATCGCCGCGACGTGGCTTTGCTTTGTCCTTCCGCTTTTGCCGGTTCTGGCTTTTTTTCAGAATGGGGACCAGGCCTTCGCCTCCCGTTTTACCTATCTGCCTTCCCTGGCACCAAGCATTGCCGCTGCTTTCATTGCAGCCGTGGCCTACAAGAAGCTCATTACGGCAAAAGCAGGCTATCGCTATGGGATAGTCACTGCTTGTATGGGAATTATTCTGTTTCATGCCGGCATGACAGTATGGCTCATCGGCGTATGGAAGAACTCTGAAACCGCCTGGTCGCGGGTCATTGGGTCGCAGCCTCTGGCCATCATCTTTAAAGAGCGGGGCAAATACTATTACTCCATCGGCAACTATATGGCTGCTGTTTCAGATTACTCCGCAGCAATGGAGAGGGCGCCGGCATCATTGACTCCCTACCTGTATAACCTCTATGCTTTCAGAGGCGAGGCCCATAGAGCCGCCGGTCGTTATGGGGAGGCGGTCAGGGATTTCACTACCGCCATTTCCATGCACCGCCAGCCGGTTTACTTTTACTGTCGTGGTTTAGCATTAAAGGAGTTGGGCAGGGAGAGAGAAGCTGAAAGCGATCTGAGCATCGCCGGCGAAGAAAAGGGGCCGCTGGATTGGTATTGGGAATCGAGCAAATGAGCTATTTGGTTAGCTCAAGCTTTCTGAAGCTGTAGATAATGCCCCAGGATGAGACAAATGCGGTAATGGCAAAAAACAGGAAGCTGGCGGCAAGGGATATGTGGATATCAAGGGCTAGCCACTGGGCGCCAACGAAAAAGGTAAGTTCCCGCGCTCCGATGCCACCGATGGTAAAAGGTACTAAGGCAACCACCGAGGAGATGAGGAAAACAAAGAGGTAGGAAAAGTGACCCGAGGTATTGCCCAGTGCACACAGGATGAAGTATGCGGAGAAAAGCTGGAAGCTCTGTACTCCGAACGACAGCAAGCTGGTGCGTTTGAGGGCGGTGAGGTATTCCGGGAAATAAAGCTTGTGGACTGCATAAAACAGCATGGTCGCTACCGGAATCAATGTCCACAGGAGGTAGAGATGCTTCACCTTGAAAGTGATGAAAAAGCTTAACAGCACAAGGAGGCAAAACAGGGCAAACAAACCGGAAACCCGGTCCAGGAAGATTGCCGTGACAATGCGACGGGTCCGAACCCTGAACTCCTTTACCAGTAAATAGACCTTGTAGCCGTCACCACCGATGCCGCCCGGCAAGAAGAGATTGTAGTACATCCCTAGCAGATAAAGCTTTGCATTGACAATCTCGGATAATTTTATTTCAGCAACATGCAGGAAACGATTCAGCCTGAAGGATGAAGCCAGCTTTGACAGTAAAAACATGATCAGTGCCAACACCAGGTACATTGGCCTGCACGATGAGATTATCTGGAGGAGGTTTCGAGGGTCGATTTTCCCCAGCAAGACCCAGATTATTCCAGTGCTGATCAGGCATTTGCAGATTATTTTTATCGAGGTTTTTTTGTCCACCGCTAGCTCTACATCTGGATTTATAGTTGAGTTCAAAAGCTGAATATTGATACACCATATTGAAGCCAACAGACCTTATCACCCGCAAAGAGTGTCCGTCAATGCAATTATGGCAAGGCTCGACGGGGTTATATCGTTACCCGACATGAAAGATCATTATCATTGCTGATCGGCTCTTGTGAGTGCTATACTTCCGCAACCAGCCGGAAGTAACCGGCAAAATGCAACTCTTGAATCAAGATCTTTTATTATGAGGGAGCGGATGAATCTTTCCCGGAAACTCGTGCGACTGCTTGCATGCACGGCAGGTATACTATGCCTGCTGGTATACATGAGAACGCTCCATAGCGATTTCGTTAATCTTGATGACCAGCATTTTGTTATTAATAGCGAAGCAATCCGGCACCTGAACTGGAAGCTCATCGTATGGGCCTTTACGACACCGGCCGCCAATTGGGTGCCACTGACCCATGTCTCTTTTGCCATTGATTACTACCTGTGGGGCCTCAACCCCGTGGGATACCACCTGACGAACATCATTCTTCATGCCGCAAATACAGCTATTGTTGTTCTCATTGCCGATCGCTTGTACCAAAGCCGTTTGTCAGAGGTTCAGTCCCTGTCGGAGCGCCAATATCTTTACTCCGCCATGCTGCTTCTGGCTGGACTGCTGTTTGCCGTTCATCCTTTGAGGGTTGAGTCGGTGGCGTGGGTAACGGAGAGAAAAGATGTACTTAACGGCATCTTTTCCTTTGGTGCGATTCTTTTCTACCTGCGTTATGCCCAAAAAAAGATGGGGGTCGACCAGGATAACAGGGTGTGGGTTGATTACGCTGTTTCTTGTGTGCTCTTTCTAGTTTCACTGACAGCTAAAACAATGAGTGTCACCATTCCGGTCTTGCTGCTAATCATTGACTGGTATCCCCTTGGGCGGCTACGAAGCCTCAAGGACTTGCCGGCACTAATTACAGAGAAGTTGCCCTTTATCCTCTTTTCGGCAACTGCTTCTTTGGGCATGCTGGCAATGACATCTCAGCGGGGGAACCTGCTGCCGCTGCAGACTTTTCCCTTTGACTCAAGATTAGTTGCCTCGGGCAATGCAGTATTCGAATACGTCCGCCTGTTGTTATTTCCGTTCGGCATCAGTCCCTTGCATATTATTCCTAATCCAATTCCTGGCAGTTACGCTCTGAAATCCGTTCTTGTTGTTATCATCACTGTCTTTATCTTATATGCCGGGATTCAGGCGCCGGTGGCTGTCTGCCACCTGGCTCTGTTTCGTAATTTCCCTGATTCCGATTCTGGCACTGTTCCAGGCAAATCCGATGGCATTTGCCGCCCACTGCACCTATTTACCTTCGGTGCTGCCCGGCATTGCCGTGGCCGCACTCATCACCTCAGGTTGTAACCGTTTTTCCCGCCACAGGGCGACCACTGTCGTGACTTGCCTGACCGTGGCAGTTCTGCTGACCTATGGGGCGATGACCCAGATGCATATCAATATCTGGAAAGACTCCGCTGCTCTATGGACAAGAGTCATTCAGATTCAGCCTTTCGACAGGGCCTATTTTACTAGAGCCTTACATTATGTGGATGTGGGCCGCTACCAGGAAGCAGTTGACGATTATACGACCTGTCTCACATTGATGACGGACCAAAAAAATCCAGAAGCATTCAACCTCTATGCTTTCCGTGGCGAAGCGCTGGTAAAATCGGGACGATACAACGAAGCGCTGCAGGATTTCAGTGCCGCTGTGGAAATATATCCCCACAATCTCTATTTCTACCATCGAGCTTTTGCCTTGAAGGGTTTGGGCCGGCTTGATGAGGCGGAAGTTGATTTGAAGCGGGCTGGCAAGGCAAGAGGCCAGATGTACTGGTTCAATCTATAGCCTCTTTACATCTGAAGCCATTGGGATAGCCATTGTCCTTATTTCTAGTCTAACCCACTTTGTTTGGTGAATCATGCCGTCTCCCATTGAAAAACTGAAGGCGCACCTGTGGCCGGTGCTGTTCCTGTTTCTGGCAACCTTCATTGTTTATGGCAGGATACTCGGCCATGAGTTCCTCAGCAACTGGGATGACAACCGCTACATCTTGGAAAACGCCGATGTGCAGGGTTTTTCCTTGCAGCACATTCAGGCCTTGTTTTCACAGTACTTTGTCGGGAACTACGCCCCGGTGCATCTGCTCTCATACATGCTCGACCATGTCCTCTGGGGACTGTGGGCCGGTGGCTTCCTTCTGGGCAATCTGGTGCTGCACGCCCTCAATGGGCTGCTCCTTTATCTGTTTTTTTTCAGGTTTTTAGCCGATCGGGTTGCGGCCTGGTTTGGTGCGGCGCTATTTCTCCTCCATCCCGTCCAGGTGGAATCAGTTGCCTGGATCTCTCAACGCAAGAATCTGCTGGCGATGTTCTTCTTCCTCCTGGCATGGGAGTTTTACCGGGTCTACCGGGATAATGATGACAGGTCCAGGGGACGCTTTTATTATGCCGCCTCTTTGGCGGCGCTATTGCTGGCGCTCCTTTCCAAGTCGGTGGCGGTGGTATTCCCCTTTGCCATGATCCTTTTTGACCACTGCTACCCACCGTTGCCGGGCAAGCCCCGCTATCTGGACAAGATACCGTACCTGGCCCTCTCGGTGGGGGTAGCTGCACTTGCCATTCTCAGCCAGACCCCCGACTACACCGAGTGGGGAGCGGGCGGCGGCCGGGCCGCATATCATGGCGGCAGCCTGCCGGCAACCATCCTGACCATGCTGCCGGTGTACTGCAGTTACCTCCGGCTTGTGGTTTGGCCGCTTGACCTCAGTGCACTTTACAATCCCGAGATACATACAAGTCTGGACGCCGCCGTTGTGGCGGCTTTCATTTTTCTGAGCAGCATTACCTACCTTATGTACCGCCTATATCGTTTTGACCGCCGGATCGCTTTCTGGCCGCTGCTTGCCATACTTGGGCTACTTCCCGTCTCACAGATCGTTCCGCTGGTTACTCTGATGAACGACCGCTATCTCTATTTTCCACTGATCGGAATTGCCGGCTTGCTGGCCCATGGGCTTAGGCAGATCCGCTTGAACCGTCGGCCATCCGCTTCTACCTGTATCACGGCTGCCATGGTCATTGTCCTTTTTCTCGGCATTCTCTCTGCACAGAGGAGCGGGGTCTGGCGTGACGCGATCACACTCTGGAGCGATACCGTCCAAAAAAATCCGAAGTCATCGGTGGCCTGGGAAGGATTAGGAGAGGCAAAACACTACTCCTACAACCCACGGCGAGAGGAGGCGATCCTCGCCTACCGACGGGCACTGGAACTCAACCCAGACGGGGATATAAGCCGTTATAACATGGTGGTGGCATATACCGAACTGAATGATTACAGCAATGCAGAGAGGATGATAACGGAGCTGCTGCAGCGCAGCCCTGAGAATGTCATGGGCTGGTCGGCCTACGGGGATCTGGCCCTGCGGCGTTTAGAATACACAGAGGCGGAACGCTGTTACAGAAAGGCTCTTTCTCTGCAGCCAGAGGCTTTTCAGGTACACCAAAAGATCGGCAACCTGATGGCTATAATGGGGAGAATTGATGAGGCGAGGAGTTCCTACCTGATTATCGAGGAAATCCGGTCGAAATCCGATCCCTCTAATGCCTATGAGCTTGCAAGAATTGAAGCTTTGGCCGGGGATACCGGCGCATCCATCAAATGGCTGGAGGTGGCCCTGCAGCGAGGTTACAACAATTTCGCCGGCATAATGGCTGATGAGGAATTGATCCCGGTAATGGCTGATGGCCGCTTTGCCGACCTGGTGAGCAGATATTTCCCAAAAAACTAATAAGGAGATATTTCCAGCTATTGGAAATTATTTTGCAGGTGAAGGTTGATCTGACACAGGCTGTAATTCTGCCAATGCTTTTTGCAGGCAATCGCTTTCATGTTCAGCCGTCATGCTTTCCAGCTCATCGGGGGTTGCAGCTGCCATAGCTGGATCAACCTCCGTACCCATCTGCAGTGCCATGCCTGTATAGAAATTGGCAACGAAAGCGGTGTCGCCGAAAGAGCCGTTGTATTTTTTTTCAACAAGAATTTTTGTAGCAGCCTTCACGAGTTGCTCAGGAGCAATCTTTGCCTTGTTTTTAAGAAGCATGACTGATATTTCAGCTGTGACTTGGCAGTCATTAATAACTCCTGCTTCTGTTGCCCCAGGAACTGTCATCCCGTTGGCACTGTTAGTTAAAGCCATCACAAATAACAAAATAATTATTCTCATTCAACCCTCCTTGGGATTTGTGATAGTAAACCATAGGCTTTTGTTTTGCTATTGTTTTTCTGCGGCTGAACCTGCAGCATAAGCCACTCTCTGATGGCTTTTCATTAAATTAGTGCTACTTTACGCAATATTTTGCTACGAGTCACTTCTCTTTTAGTGAGAGTCCGACATGTTACCCATTGATGGCGTTTTACTGAATTTTAAACGCCTGGACAACCTGGCCACCGGGAATACGGCCATTCATCGCCTTGATGACGCCTGGGCAAAAATCCTGGTGACCCTGGTTTTCATTATCACCGCTATTTCCTTCGGCAAATATGACCTGTCTGCAATGGTTCCCTTTTCCATCATCCCTGTTGCCATGATCGCGTTAGGCGATCTTCCTTCCCGCTACATTATCCGGAAAATAGCGCTTCTTTGTCCCTTTGCCCTTGTCTCTCGAACGACACTGATTTTGCTTTTGCTTCCGCTAACGGTCTTTGCCGCAGATGTGGCCCACGGTACTTCTGGCGAACAAAAACTGGTGCAGGTTTCAGCCGGCTGTTTTGAGATGGGAGACGGTTTTGGAGAAGGTTACTTCAACGAAAAGCCGCTGCATGAGGTCTGCGTCAGTGAGTTCTCCATTGGCAGATTCCATGTGACCAAAAAAGAGTTCTCGGAATTTGTCAAGGAAGCGGATTATCGCACTGATGCCGAGCAGGGTGACGGCTGCTACGTGTATGATGGCAGTTCCTGGAAGAAAGAGCGCACCGCCAACTGGCGTTCACCCGGTTTTGTCCAGACACAAGATCATCCTGTGGTTTGCGTCAGCTGGAACGACTCCGTTGCCTATGCCCATTGGCTATCACAAAAAACCGGCACCATGTTCCGGCTTGCCACCGAGGCAGAATGGGAATATGCGGCCCGCAGTGGCGGCAAACGCCAGAGGTTTGCAGGAGGCAATGATGCCGACCCTGTGGCATGGTATGCCGGCAACGCTGGCGATGGTACCCATCCCGCTGGAAAGAAGCAACCCAATGGACTCGGCCTCTACGACATGAGCGGCAATGCCTGGCAGTGGACAGCTGACTGGTATGGTGAAAAATATTACCGGCAAAGTCCCCGTGAAAATCCACAAGGACCTGCTTTCGGCTCCAGCCGCGTTTTTCGAGGCGGCAGCTGGTTCTACGATATGAGAGGGGCCCGTGCTTCTTTTCGGGATTTTTTTCTTCCCGACTACCGCAGCAGCCATCTCGGCTTCCGCCTGGTCTCACCTGAACTCAAACAAGAGGTGAAATGATGAATCTGAAAACAGGTTTTATCTTTGTTCTTGTGGTTGGGCAGCTGGCCTTATGCCTCAGTTTTGCACGTGCTGTTGAAAAGCAAGGTGGAAACTTATTTTCCGCTGTGCCGACGGCCATGATGGATGACCCCCGCCGGATCGAGTGGCAAAAGCCTGCACAGGTCGTCGACCACCTGCTGATCAAAAAAGGGGACGTCGTCGCCGATGTGGGAGCTGGTACCGGTTATTTCTCACTGCTGCTGGGCCAAAAAGTGGGCAAAGGCGGAATGGTTTTTGCTGTGGATATTGACCGGGATATGGTTGTTCATGTGGAGAAGAAGGTAAAGAGGGGCGGACTGCATAATATCCGGGGCATCCTCGCCTCTGCCGACGATCCCAAGCTGCAGAAAAATTCAGCAGATCTGGTATTCATGTGCGACACCTATGTTTTTATAGAAAACCGGCTCCAATATCTGGGCTTGCTGCGTGACGCCCTCAAAAATAAAGGACGACTTGCCCTTATCTCGTTCAACATGAAAGAGGAAATTCCCGGTGCGCCTCCACCCCATCGGCGGGTAACCAGGGAGCAGATTGTCCAGGAAGCGGAACAGGCAGGATTTGTCCTGGAGGCAGAATATTTCTTTCTGCCCTACCAGTATTTCCTGGTTTTCGAAAAGAGTGGGGCTGTGAGCTCGGATTAAGGAGAAACTATGAAAATTTTGATGTTGGTGCTGATGCTGACCTCAGCAACTTCGGTTTTTGCAGAGAGTGGCGGAGCAACAAAGCTCTCCGGCCAAATCATGGTCAATGCAAAAACGCCCATGGCTGACGGAGTCATCTTGTTGTTCGATCAAATGCAGGGTCCTCCCCCCAATCCCTATAAATACTGGCGTATACCCGATTTGATCCTCCCCACTGACAAGGTTGGCAAGTTTTCCATAGACGTTCCCGAAGGCACCTTCTACTTGATGGCTGCCCAGAAAAGTGCTGATGGCGAAATAGGCCCGCCGAAAAAGAGTGAGTTCCTTTACTTTCATGGGGATGCACAGGGGAACGCCAAACCTATTCAGATTGCTGCAGGAAGTAGTATCGATCTGGGAAAACTAACAGGCGGGGGTATGTGGTCGCCGGATATGGTGGAACGGGAAAAAGGTGTGACAGCCCTGGAAGGGACCATTACCGACTTGGATGGTAACCCTGTGGAGAAGGCCATCGTCTTTGCCTATCTAACCAGTGAAGCCGTGGGCAAACCAGCCTTTATTTCCGACCCGACCGATGCACGGGGTAAATACCTGCTGCGGGTAAATGCCGGCGGAGCCTACTATCTGAAAGTAAGAAGCGTCATCGGCGGGGGAGCACCCGAATCCGGGGAATACACCAATGTCTCCAAAGAGTTCGAGCCGGTCATGGTGAATCTGACGACCGGCAAGAAGTTGGAAGGTTTTACCCTGAAGGTGGAGAAGTTTTCCGGAGTAGGTTCTACCGGTGTGGCAAAACCGGAGAAGGTCTGGAAAAAATTGAACGAGATGCAGGCAAACTAAAAACTGGTAACACGCCTATCGTGCTGAGGGCAACACCAGCCGAAAGCCCAGATCAAGAGCATGATCATCGGGATAGCCACTGCTTCGCCAACCAGAACGTGCCTGTCTGTCACCATATTGCCAGCTTCCACCGCGTCGGGTGCGGGTCGAACCCCATGGCGGGCCCGTAGGATCATGCTGCGGCCCTGACATATAGCCTCCTTTCCAGTCCAGTATCCACTCCCATACATTGCCGCTCATATCGTAGATGCCCAGTCCATTCGGCTTTTTTAGTCCCACTGGCTGGGTCTTGCCCATGTTGTACCAGCCCAATCCATTAACGTCATCTCCCCCGCAATATTTCTGTTCCTTGCCGCCGCTGGTGCAGGCATATTCCCACTCAGCCTCTGTGGCCAACCGGTAATTTTTGCCGGTCAAGCTGTTAAGCTTCCTGATGAACACCTGGACGTCGTTCCAACTTACCTGCTCCACGGGGCAGTTTTTGCCACATTTGTTGAAGCGGGAAGGGTTTTCCCCCATGAACTCAAGCCATTGCCCCTGGGTTATTTCGTATTTCCCCATGAGAAAGCTGGAAACGCATACCTCGTGAACAGGTTTTTCATCGCTGTTGCCATTGGAGGTGCCCATGGGGTAACAGCCGCCGGGCACAGAGACAAATTCAATACCTGCCCGTTCCATGGTTTTTGAAGCGGATTCAGCACCTTCTGCGGCCATGGCACTGGTTGCAGCAAGCACGGCAATTACAACAATGATTACAACAATGCATCTTTTAAGCATCCTTGTCTCCTTCTTTTCCCAACGAACTGAGCAAGTTTAGCAACCAGTTATGACACGCTATCAGCGGACCGTTGATACTAACCGGAAACCGAGAAAGAGGATGTGGAAATCGGGCGCAAAACCATTGCGGTCGGATACCCGAACGCATTCTGAGGCATTGCCCCAGCCTCCGCCACGGGGAATGCGGAGAGAGCCTTCAGTCGGACCGGGCGGATTTTTTTTCGGGCTGTTAAAATAATACTCCGAATCGTACCAGTCGTTCGTCCACTCCCAGGCGTTACCCATCATATCGTACAAGCCAAAGCCATTCGGCTGGAATTTCCCGACCGGCGCCGCCACCCGGTAGCCGTCATTACAGGCGGTGATAGTCCAATTCGGCCATTGGCTCTTGGCTGTCAGATCTGCGCCATTGGCGAATCGACAGGCATCAACAGGGTTGTCGCCCCAGTAATTTCTTGCTGCAACACCACCCCTGGCCGCGTATTCCCATTCCGCTTCACTGGGAAGCCGGTAAAGGCGCCCTGTTTTTTCTGAAAGCCACTGCGCATACTGTACTGCATCGTACCAGGATACATTTGCCACGGGTTGGTTGTCCGCGTTGAGCGAGTTTCCTTCATAAGAGCCGGAATTATGGCCAAGTTTGTATTTACGATACTGGGCATTGGTTACTTCAAATTTACCCATGCTGAAACCGGCCACACAGACCTCATGGACCGGCTTTTCATCTCCTTGCCCATCTCCATAAATGTCACCTATCTGAGCGCAACCTCCCGGTATGTTGACAAACTCCATCCCTGTGACATGATCACTAAAAGCGCTGTCAGTTGAAACCAATCCTGGAACTGAAGCATCTTGTTTAACCGGGGCAGCCGCTCCACCCTGTTTGGCTGTACCCACTTCTGCAGAAGCAGGTGGTTGGGCAATAGCAATAACCATCATGGCGGTTACTATGGTCCGCCGTATGGTTACCATGGGGTTAGTTCCTTCCACTGGTTTGTTCCGCTGTTTTCTGATGATGTGGTAGTTGACTTGCCAAATTGCTTCACATGGCAGCCAACAATCTTGCTTTTAGTGGAGGTGGTATGAGCAGCGGCTTGCTGCCTATCCCCCTGAGGGTTTTTTTCTGTTTTTTTGTAAGGAAGCCAGGCCAGGCCGCTGTTTTCACGCAAGCCGGAAGGCCCTTGCTCAAAGCAGTTCGTTTGCATTAATTTTGGCAGGCCGGAGTTGTGTGCCTGGTGACACTTGGAACAAGGGAATGAATGTTCGCCGTTATCACCCCAGCCCTTCACTGCGCTGTGAACAAGACCGGTTTTTGAACCACCTTTCAGCGTTTCCTTCGGGTGACACTTCAGGCAAATACCGCCAAAGCTGTCTTCGTTTTCCGTGATCCGATTCTTTCCGTCGAAGGTATTACGATCGACATTGTATTTCATCCCTTTCATCGGTTCCCGTGGGGCACTACTACTGCTTCTGCCAAAATTGGAGCCAAAATCCCGATTGGTTGCATTGGCATCAATTTCACGAGGCGCACCACTGCTTCCTTTGCCGAAATTGGCATTGCCATCGCGATTGGTTTTGTTGAAATCACCCTTGCCAAAATTGGCACCAGCCTCGCGGTTGACTTCATTATAGTCTGCATCGCGCGGGGCAGTGCTTTCGCCTTTGCCGAAGTTGGCGCTAGCCTGGCGGTTGACGGCATTATAGTCATCCTGGCGCGGAGCGCCGCTGTCACCCTTGCCAAAATTAGCACCAGCATCGCGGTTGACTTCATTATAGTCTGCATCGCGCGGGGCAGTGCTTTCGCCTTTGCCGAAGTTGGCGCTTGCCTGCCGATTGACGGCATTATAGTCATCCTGGCGCGGAGCGCCGCTGTCGCCATTGCCTTTTCTGATCAGAGCTGCAGGGGGCCCGTCCTCACGGTATGGTGATGTCAGCCAGGTCCCTTTCAGGAGCGGCACCGCATACTGCATTCTTTCACCTAAAGTTTTGCTGATACCGTGTGGATCGTGGCAAGGGGTACAGAGCCCGTTTATTTGTCCCTGTACCGCCTGGCTCAGTGGTTTCCCCGCCTTAAGATGGCTGCTGGCAATCGTTTCGCGGCTCTGCCTGTTGGAGAATCGAGAGCTGGATCCCTTGTTTCCGGGGCCAAAACCCAATGAATCCTTGTAGCCCATGATAGGCTGCCGGGCACCGAAAGTTGAGCTGTAGCCCCACGGAGTAATACCGGCTGCCGCGGTTTCATGGCAATCAAAGCAGAGTCCGGCTCCAGCGTTAAATGGATTTTTGGCATGACTATGGGTATTGATGGAAGGGGTGTAGGTCATTGCATAGCCGCTCATGCCGGAGACGGTCTCCTTGAGGATACCTCCGCCAAAGGATCCGTCAGCTGTGCGATAGCTTGATGTGACCCCTGTAATAGATGAGCCGTGGGAATTGTGACAGTCGAAGCATTCCACGTTCCTGGCCGCTGCGCCGCCACGGGAAGCAGGCATGTCACCATCATAGCCGGCTAAGGTGTCCCAGCCGCCAAAATTGGCCGCCGCATTACCATGTGCCGAAAACGATTTCACTACCCGCTGCTTTTTGTTGCTGTTTGCCGTGGAATATTTGCCCCAGGCCGTGATCCCTTTCTGTGAGTAGCGGGAAGCTATGCTCTGACCATCCCAGGCGTAGGTGCGCGGCTCGTTCTTGTCCCCAGCAAAGGGTAGGGTGCCATTGCTGCCGTCGCTGTGGCAGCCAAGGCAATGTGTGGTGATAGTTGCCACTTCTTTCCGTTCCTCAACGGTGGATATTTGCCATGGTTGAAAGATGACGGCAGTACTGTATGGCTTATAGGCAGTTGGTCGTTTCCCTGCTTTCCACACGACCAAGTGGACCGTTGGCTTATCATTCTTGCCGTTTCTGTCCTGGTGATACTTTTTATTTATCTGGCCGTCCGCCGTGGCTTCCCAATGACACGCATAGCAATGCTTGCCGGAAAGGGCCACTCCCTGGACATGATGGGACTTTCCCTTCAGGTCCGCCTCACCATTACCCCTGAAGCTGGCCATATCAATGTGGCAGCTGATGCATTCGCGGGTTGAATTCAGGTCCTCAGAACGTGCGGGGATAGTGCAGAGCAGAAGACAGAATAGAATCAATAGTTGTTTCATTTTTCCTCCTGGTGCTTAAAAGATATGCATCATTGCCAAGTGTATGGGCATTTTTCCAGTACAGGAAAGAACGGTAACAGGTCCTTCATTCTGGTATCTGTACAATAACAAGGGTAAAAATTGCTCGTGCAGCAGCTTTAATTAATCCAGGCATTTTTTATCAAACCTGTTCTACTGCAAGCACAGCAGTTATGGCCCCTTTCTTTGAGAGATGATTTTTTGTGGGAAAATCACTGGCAATGGTGTAAAAAAGCTGAAGTAAAACCAGCATCGGACAAAGACTATGCATAGGGTATTCCAGTGTGGAGCCGATAGATGCATGGACAGTATTGTCTTGTCAGCAACAAGATTGCAGCCTGTGGCAGCACTTACGGGCACCAGTAGACAAGTTTACCGGGCCAGTTTCGGCAAATGGAGAAAATGATGAAAACGGTAATTGTGCAGCTGTGCTTTCTCCTATGTACGTCTCTCTGTCAGGCCGAGGGATTGAACGCCTTTAAATCTGGTGTGGATAAACCTGTTACGGCAGTGATCGAGGGAGGAAGCGGCTCCATGGGACTCCCCCTTAATACCACCGGCATAAGCAGCTGGGGTGATGCCGGAAAAAATGGGCTGAAGGTTAGCCAGCCGGAGTTTCCCCGACAAGATGCCGATACAGTGAAGAAATTTTCCTTTACCAAGCTGGATGGCAACGGCAAAGACCTTCCTGACAGTGCTGCCTCCTGGTCTTGCGTCCGGGACAACGTCACTGGCCTGATCTGGGAGGGAAAGACAACCGATGGCGGTCTGCATGGCAATGCCCACACCTATACCTGGTACAGTTCCGATGACGACATCAATGGCGGCAGGGAGGGTTCTGTCGGCTCTCCAAATGATGCCACCTGTGGTAGCCCCATAACGGTTGCTGCAGGCTGTGACACGGAAAAATTTGTAGGTGCGGTAAATAAAGCAGGTTGGTGCGGCTATAGCGACTGGCGTATGCCTGCTGTTGAGGAATTGAGTTCCATTGTCCATTATGGCAAATCAATGCCTGCCATCGAACAGGCCTATTTCCCCGAGATGCTGTTGCCGGCAGGATTCTGGTCAGGCTCGTCCTTTGCTCCTGAACCATCCTTTGGCTGGATTATTATTTTTGATGATGGTCTTGTCGCCCACTGCGTAAAAAGTTGGGCCTATTACGTCCGCCTCGTTCGTGGTGGCAAATAATCTGATCTTCAATAGGGAGTATGGGATGGGATATGCTTACGTCACTTTAATGGTGCTCGGCTTCATGATTTTGAATCCGGTACTTTCATCAGCGGCACAGACCTGTCGCTCGGACATCGCTGCCTCCACAAAAAGCAGCCGCTTTACCGTCCACGGAGACGGCACCGTTGCCGACAGTCTCACCGGCCTGACCTGGAAGCGTTGTAGCGAGGGGAGGAGCGGTAACTCCTGCGAAAACGGCACTGCAGTCACCCTTGACTGGGAAGGTGCGCAAAAGACGGCAGCCTCTTCCACTTTTGCCGGCAAGAAGGACTGGCGTTTGCCTACCATGGGGGAACTGGATTCAATCGTTGAATACCAGTGCACCATGCCGGCAGTCAATGCCACGGTATTCCCGGCTACGCCTGCTGCCAATTTCTGGTCAGCCTCACCATATGCCGGGTATGCCAATGCTGCCTGGAACCTCAATTTTAACGATGGTGTCCATGACAGCTGCAGCAAGAACTTTCAACTTTACCTGAGACTGGTACGTGGCGGCAAATGAGTCGCCTGCATTGGAATATAACAAGGAGATGCACCATGAAATATGCCTACTTTACGGGGATCCTCCTGGTCTCTTTTCTTTTGCTACCGATGACTGCAACAGCGGAACAACTCTGTCATTCCTATTGGCCAAAGGCTTCAACTCCCATTAACCGTTTCGTCAACAACGATGACGGCACCATTACGGATAAGGTGACCAATCTGGTCTGGAAACGCTGCAGCGAAGGGTTGAGTGGCAGCGTCTGCGACCAGGGAACGCCGGCTATTTTTACCTGGCAGGAAGCGTTAAAGGTTGCCGCGGACAGCTCCTTTGCCGGGAAAAAAGATTGGCGTCTGCCGGATATCAAGGAGCTTTCCTCCATCGTCGAACGCCAGTGCACCATGCCTGCCATTAATGCGATTGTTTTTCCGGCTACACCAACCATGTCTTTCTGGTCAAGCTCTCCCTATGAAGCTAACCCCGCTTTTGCCTGGAATGTCTATTTCCCCTATGGCATAAGCGACGGCAACAACAAGAACTACAAGTTTTTTGTCCGGCTGGTTCGGGCTGGGCAATAATGCATAAACAGTGACTGGCCGGCTAACTAGAGCGTTTAAAAGCACTTTAGAAATCTGGATTTATGGTAAGACGTGTGATATTTTCTGCAGGTGCTTGATTTAATGGTTTGAAAAGGAACTGAATATGAAAAGAAGTCTTTGCCGATACATATCGCTCGTTTTCTCTGCACTCATCGTCATACTGTTTTCTGCAGTGAACCCTTCAATGGCCAAAGAATGCCTTGACTGCCATGCAAGTAGTATTGGCGGGCGTGGCAACATAGTAACTCAGATGACTGGCGGTTCGCACCATGTTCAGGGGGTAAAGCTGA
>CAWAFF010000081.1:0-11911 GCA_963780945.1 uncultured delta proteobacterium
CATTGCCCACGAACTCGGCCATGGCATCCACTTTACCCTTGCTCAGCGCCAAACCATGGTCAACTACCATGCGCCGCTGCCGTTGGCGGAAACAGCTTCAGTATTCGGGGAGATGTTGCTGACTCGTCACATGCTGGGAAGGGGAACAGGACCCACAGGTAAAGATAGCGCTGCTGTGCGCCCAGATAGAGGATATTATCGCCACCACCTTCCGCCAGAATGTTTTGACCCGCTTTGAAGAACGGATGCATTTGGAGCGTAAGGATGGGCTTCTGACGGCAACCCGGCTTTGCGAGTTATGGTGGGAGGAAAACGCGAAATTATTCGGTGATGCGGTTGACATGATAGAGGCCTACCGCTGGGGATGGAGCTACATCTCCCACTTCATCCATGCCCGCTTCTACTGCTATTCATACACCTTTGCCGAACTTCTGGTTCTTTCACTCTACCAGAGGTACCTCAGCGAAGGCGCCTCATTCATACCGGTTTATGAGGAAATCCTTGCCAGCGGCGGCTCCAAATCCCCGGCCGACACGGTAAGACCGGCGGGAATAGACCTTGCCGCCCCCGATTTCTGGCAGAGCGGCTATGATGTCCTCGGCCAACTTATTGAGGAACTGAAGCAGCTCATTAAAGACTGATCCTGAGCCTGCCCGACAGATCATCCATGAACTGTCGGGCAGCACGCCCCTGACCGTTGCTCCTTGTATTGAGCCCATCTGAGAACTTCTTTCCGCAACCCTTCCATTTCCACCGATCTTGCTTCTGAAGCGATTCAAGCCTTATCGCCACTCCTCACATTTCTCATCAATCACAGCTGTTGTGCCTTTGCCTTTATCTTTGCGAATTCTGATGAAGCATTGGAAGATGAATATTTTTTCGGCGGAAG
The DNA here is from genome assembly GCA_963780945.1 of uncultured delta proteobacterium. Lineage (GTDB taxonomy): Bacteria > Desulfobacterota > Desulfuromonadia > Geobacterales > Geobacteraceae > Geotalea. The sequence continues at coordinate 890 of CAWAFF010000081.1, forward strand.
CTTGCTGATTTCGCCCTTCACGGTTTCAATTCGCTCCGTGGTCAGCGGGTGCGAGGAAAGAAACTTGGTTAATTTGCCCGGCTGCTGGCTGTTTTCCGCTTGCAACTTCTGGAAAAAAGCAACCATGCCCTCGGGATTGTATCCGGCCTTGTACATGGTTTCCACCCCAAGGTAATCAGCCTGAGTCTCCATGCCGCGGCTGTAATAAAGGGAGCCTGCCGTTCCGAACAGTTGCGATGCAAGCTGCGCCAGCATGTTGGGGTCTTGGCCCAGTACCAACTGCAGCAGGAGCGAGTAGCCATACTTTTGGGTCATCTGACGGGTGGAATGGCGCGCCACCACGTGATTGATTTCATGGGCCATAACTGCGGCCAGTTCATCCTCGCTTTCCGCGGCCTTTAGCAAGCCTGTGTTGACATAGGTATGTCCTCCGGGAATGGCAAAGGCATTAATACTATCATCTTTGACGACCTTGAAGGTATAGGGAAACTGCACATTTTCGACTCCAGTCAGAAGTTTCTTGCCAACTCCGTCAATATAGGCCTGAACCTCGGGATCGGTTACCACCTTGTGCTGCTTCTCAATCTCCGTGGCGAACTTGTCACCCAACTGCTTTTCTTCCTCCACGGAAATAAGATTGAAGCCACCGACCTTTTCTGGATTTACAGCACAACCATTGCCAAGCACAACGAGAAGCAAAGACAAAAAATAAAACTTTAGTTTTTTCATTTTTTCCTCCGTTTCTAGCAAAGCCTGTTGGAGTTGTCCTTCAAGGTACACTGCCGTTCCCATTCGCCGTAACCATCACCTTTAATGTTCCAAAAGGAAGCGATGCGATCCGTATAGAATGAAACGTCTGCACACTCCTCTTCGATAGTTTGCAGATGCTGTTGTGATATGAGGCCGTTGCCATGTAGAAAACGGTAAAAAGACTTAATTCCCTGCAGATAACCCTCCAGCTCATTGCTGTCTGGTTCAAGGGTATTGACGATATACCAATTCCCGGCGAATTGGCGAACCACTCCGGGGCGATGGGTGAAAATGTTTAGCTGTTTAATGGCCACGACAAAGTCACGGATAAAGTAATCTGCAGCAGAGGCAAGTGCCGTCGCTTCGCCGGCATCGATGCCCTGGCCGCAGGTATCATCATAAAATCGGTGCAAGAGGCTTTTACACAGCTCATCAACGCGCAATTCGTCATCCAGGGTTCCCAACTCGAACTCTTTCTTATTTATCTGCAGCTTTTCAAAATCTTCGTCGCATCTTTCTGCCATTTATTACCTCTGTCTGTATAAGTTAATCACCGCTTTTGGCGAGGGTCAAGGGCATCCCTGATCCCCTCGCCCACAAGGTAATAGGAAAGTGCCGTAATCGTGATTGCCAGTCCGGGAAAAAGGAACAGCCACCAGGCGAATTCGATGAATTCCTTGCCGGACGCCAGGATATTTCCCCAACTGGGTTGCGGCGGCTGCACACCGATACCGAGAAAGGACAGAGAAGACTCGGTTAAAATGGCGGCGGCGATACCCAGGGTCGCATAGACAAGCACCGGTCCGATGGCATTGGGCAGGATATGGCGGAAAATTATGCGCAGGTCGGAACAGCCGATAGCTCTTGCAGCCAGGACATAGTCCCGCTCCCGGATCGAGAGAACCTCTGCCCGCACCAGACGTGATACTCCCATCCAGCCGGTAAAGCCGATGACCAGCATAATGTTCAATATGGAGGGCTCGCGAATGGTCACTACTGCCAGTATCAGGAAAAAGGTGGGAAAACAGAGCATGATGTCCACAAAGCGCATCAGCAAGCTGTCAACCCAACCGCCGTAATAGCCGGCCAACAGGCCGACTACCGTCCCCACCAGGGTGGCGATGCCAACGGCAACAAATCCGACCTTGAGGGAAACGCTGGCTCCATAGATCATGCGGGAAAAGACATCGCGCCCAAGCTCATCGGTCCCGAACCAGTGATTGGATGAGGGGGGCAACAGTACATGGTAGGCATCAAGCATGTTTGGTTCATGGACCGTCATCAGAGGCGCCATGAATGACACCAGAAACATGATTAATACCACCACCCCGCCGGTGACAGCAAAAGGATTGCTCCGGAATGACTGCCATATCACGTCGCGCAGATAGCTGTCGCGCCTGATGCTCATGAAGCACCCCGCCCATGGCGAATACGGGGGTCAGCCACAGCATAGCCCAAATCCGCAAGGAGATTACCGAAGAGAGTCAACACCGCCCCGATCACCAGGATACCCATGACCAGAGGATAGTCGCGGGCCATTACCCCCTGATAAAAAAGCTGGCCCATCCCTGGGATGGAAAAAATGCTCTCGAAGATGACGCTGCCACCTATCAGTCCAGGCACTGACAGTCCCAGGAGAGTTATGACCGGCAAAAGCGCGTTGCGCAAGGCATGTCTGTATACCACCGTCCTTTCGGCCAATCCCTTGGCGCGGGCAGTGGTGATATAATCCTGTCCCAGCACATCGATCATGCCGCTCCGCATATATCTGGACAACCCGGCGAGACTGCCGAAAGTGGCCACGCTCACCGGCAGAATGAGATGTTTTGCCAGATCCCATAGCTGCCACAAGAAACCATGACTTGCATAACCCATGGAATGCAGACCGGAAATGGGAAGCCAACCAAGTTTTATACCAAACAGGTACATGAGAATCAGGCTGAGCCAGAACAATGGCGTGGCGAAGCCAAGAAAGACAAAGACGGTGGTCCAGCGGTCGAGTGGTCCGTCCCGATGGGTGGCAGCCATAATGCCGATGGGGATGGCAAGGGCAAATTCCAGGAAAAGTGCTATCAAATTGAGGTTGATGGTAATCGGCAGCCGTTCCGTTATCTTTTTTATTACCGGCCTGCCGTCGGGGGAGAAAGAATTACCGAAGTCAAGCCTAGAAAGTCTTTTAAGCCAGCTGTAATACTGCACAGGAATCGGCTTGTCCAACTCATAGTACTTTCGCAACCTCTCACGGGTCTCGGCAGAGACCTTGGGGTTCATTGCCACCTGCATTTCCACCGGCTCACCTGGCGTCAGATGAATGACGCCGAAAGTTATGACGGTAATGCCAATGAGAAGGGGGATCATCATCAATAAACGCTTGGCTAGATAAAAAACCATTAGTAGAGCTGCTCCTCTTTGGGAACGTACCACTTGATAAAATTGTACATGATTCCGGCCGGCGCTGGTTCTATGCCCCGAAATCGCGAACTTACAACCGGCAGGGCATCAGGCACATAGAGGAAGGTATAGGCCTGCTCCTCTGCCATTATATCCTGAATGCGGTGATAATAACGTTTGCGTTCCTCCATATTGAAGGTCCGTCGTCCCGCCTCAATTAGCCGATCAACTTCCTTATTCTTGAAGCCGATGAAGTTCAACTCCCTTGGCCCGGTTTTACTGGAATGCCAGACATCGAACAGGTCTGGATCTGGTGGTATGGTCCAGCCCATGACAATGGCCTCAAAATCACCCTTGTCTATGAAATTTTTGAGGAATGAAGCCCATTCCACCACCCTGACTTTAACTTCTATACCTACCGCTTTCAGACGCTGCTGGATAATAAGCGCGGTCTTCAGCCGCAGATCATTGCCCTGATTGGTCAAAATGGTGAAGGTAAATGGTTTGCCATTCTTTATCAGTATGCCCCTGGAATTCCTTTCCCGCCACCCCGCTTCGGCCAAAAGTTGACGCGCCCGCTCAGGGTTGTATTCGAAATCTTTTATCTCACCATTGTATGCCCAGGTGCCGGGCTTGTAGGGACCATGCGCTACCTGTCCCATGCCTAGAAGAACCCCCTGGATTATTTCCTCCTTGTTGATGGCGGAGGTAATAGCCTGCCTGACCTTTTTATCGTGGAAAAGTGGGTGGCGCAGATTATAGCCGAGATACGTATAGGCCGAAGCTGGATAACGGTATTTATTGAAACGGGAGGTGAACTCGGGGGTGTTGGTCTGACGCTGGTACTGGACGGGGCTCAAACCCATGTAATCCAGACCACCTGCTTTCAGTTCCATGTACATCGTGGAACTATCGGGGATTATTCGATAGACATAGCGATTAATCCGCGGTCTGCCCTCGAAATAATCATGGTTGGACTCCAGTAGCAACTGCTGGCCCGGGGTCCACTCTTTCAACCTATATCGGACCAGTTCCCACAGGCTGACGCCCCAGGTCACTCTTGGTGATGTCTTTTCCTTCCAGCAGGTGGGCAGGGAGAATGGATTCTCCCCATGATTCCAGTGCCGGTGCAAAAGGTTGGCCATAAGTGACACGGAAGGTATGTGGATCCGGCGCTTGGGCCAGCTTTACCTGCTTGAAGTTTTCGGCGTAAGCAGTAGGTGTCTTTGGGTCTATGGTGACACGGTAGGTATAAAGAACATCACTGGAGGTAAACGGTTGACCATCATGCCATTTCACCCCCTTGCGCAGGTGAAAGGTAATCGTCATGCCATCGGGGGAGACATCCCACGATTCGGCCAAATCTCCCTCAAGCTTCAGATTTTTATCATATCTGACAAGACCGTTGTATATCTGTCCTGCCACATCGCGGGAAGCCGAATCGGATGCAAGAATGGGAATAAGGGTAGACGGCTCGCCAATGGAGCCAATGATGATGGCATCGCCGTAAGCGGGGATGCCGGGACCACGGTTAGCGGTCGTGGCAGTTTTTTTATCGGTACAGGATAAAAGGAAGGCGCATAAAAAGATGCAGAGACAGGCTGTGCGGCCAATCCTCATTTCTCACCGGTCTCCGCCATAATTTTTTTGATTTTTTCGGAAAGCCTCTTGTTTTCCGGCTCAAGCTTCAAAGCCCGGCGAAAACCAGTCAGTGCCTTGCGATATTCCTTCTTTGCGTAATAGGCTTCTGCAAGGTGGCTGATGACGGTCGGGTCATCATCCACCAACTCCACAGCCCGCTCCAGTTGGTAGACAGACTGATCGTAAAGCTTCATCTTATAATAGATCCACCCCAGGCTGTCGATTATAAAACCATCATCAGGCCTTAGGGCAGAAGCCTTTTTCAAATACTGCAGAGCCTCGTCCAAGTTTACACCAAGCTCAGCATATGTATAGCCCAGATAGTTCAATGCCTGCACATCATTGGGCTCCAACTGGACAACTTTCTTCATCCTGGCAATAGAGGCATCTCTATTGCCTATCTTGTCATAGAGCACTCCCATGCGGAAGTTGAGACGGGGGTCGTTGGGAAACTTGGCATCCACTTCCGAAAGAGCCTGCATACCTTCACTAAAGCGGTCCATGGATTCATAAAGGCCGGCTAGATTCAGATATAGCTCGATTTTTTTTGGTTGTGCAGCAATAGAGTCCTTAAGGAGTTCTATTGCTTTTGCTTCATGCCCATTTTCCTTCAAAAGAAAAGCAAGATGTCCGACGGCATCGTAGTAATAGGTCGAAGTCGGGGGAATTTTTTTGAATTCCGCAATGGCTACTTCAAGGTTATCCATCTCCTCATAGGTAGATGCAAGATAATATCTGACCTGATGACTCTCGGGGTCCAGGCGGAGAATGTCATTGAATGTACCAATGGCTTCATCATACCGCTCCATCTCAAGGTAAAGGAGTCCGATTTTACGCTGTGTCTCTTGACCACCGACGCCATTTCTGGACAATTCCTGCAACAATGCCAAGGCAGGCTCAAGACGTTTTTGCTGAATATAGAGCTGCACCAGATGCTGGGTCACACTGTAATTTACCGGGTTAATCTTTAACAATTCCCTGTAGGAATTTATGGCATCACTGGTCATTCCCTGCATTTCCTGAGTTATCCCCAGGTCAATCAAGGCCTGTTCGAATTCCGGCTTCAATTCGACTGCTTTTTTATAGTAGGCAATAGCTTCCTTCGACAGTTTCATCTGATCGTAGGTTTTCCCCAGGTAATAGTAGCCAAGACCGGAATCAGGAGCTATCTTCACCAGTGCTTTAAGAATGTTCACCGCATCTTCGTATTCAAAAGACTTGAGATAGGCAATGGCCAGATGGAGATAAATATCCTCTTTGGTTGGATCTATCTCTATGGCTTTTTTATAGCGGGGAATGGCTTCTTTGTCCCTTTGTAGCGCAATGAGAACGTTACCAGTAAGAATCTGAGCTTCGGCAGACTCCGGATCCAGTTTTATGGCATTTTCACTCGCTTGGAGGGCGTCCTGAAACCGGTTAAGCTGCAGATATATCTGAGCCATCGCTTTTTGGATATATGCAGATTTAGGATCTGCCTCAACGGCAGCCTGCAAAAGGGACAAAGCACCGTCAATGTCGCCGTCAAGCATATGAAGACGTGACAGGGAGAAAATGTACATGGCCCTGGACTCGGCAATGTTTATGACTGGATGGGTAAATTGTGCTTGGGTTTGAGGCTGTCCTGCAACATGGTTAAGCGCACATCCGGAGAGAAGAGTGAACAACCAGAGGATGGGAAGGTAAAACTTCTTTTTCATGTAAATTCCGATGGAGCAACTATCCTTTATGAGACATGACTGAGTACAACTTCCAGCTCCATGAAAAGCTAACATAAATAGGTACAAGCGTCAAACAAACTTTAACATTTTTTGATAGTTGCGGACTAGAGTTAAAGTGCTAAAATTAGCAAGTCAAATCAGAACCTTAAGGATCGAAAATGGCTCAAAAGTGGATAAGATCATTATTGAATCTACGAGCCTACCCGAGGAAACCACTGCTGTTACCCTCCTGCAGACCCATGTGTCATTTCTTTTCCTCACGGACAACTTTGCCTACAAGATAAAGAAACCCGTTAATCTAGGCTTTCTCGACTTTACCAGCCTTGACCGCCGCCGTTTTTACTGTGAGGAAGAAGTCCGACTCAACCGTCGCCTTTGCCCAGATATTTATCTGGATGTTGTTGAGATAAGAGAAACTCCTAATGGTGCCATTATAGACGGTGAAGGTAAGGTTATCGACTATGCAGTTAAAATGAAAAAGCTTCCTGAGGAACGGATGCTCTCCAGATTGCTGGAGGAAAATAAGGTATCAATCAGTGACATGAGCGTGATTGCCACCACTATCGCCACCTTCCACCGCACTGCCGAGCGCAGCCCGGAAATTGACAGCTATGGCGACATCGAGAGCATTACTTATAACTGTGAAGAAAATTTTCGACAATTAACCCAATTTATTGGCCTAACTTTGTCCAGAGATGAATTGTTGTTGATAAGTTCATGGATGAAAAGATTTTTGGACAATAACCGTAAGTTATTTGCGACACGAGTCGCAGAGGGATTTATCCGCGAATGTGACGGCGACATGCACTCAGGAAATATTTGTATCACCGACAAGGTATGTATTTTTGACTGCATCGAGTTCAACAAACGCTTTCGTTGCTGTGATACTGCCGCCGATTTGGCTTTCCTGCTAATGGACTTTGACTTCCATCGTAAAACTGTTTTGGGGAGGGTGCTGCTTGATGAGTATAGGAAGGCATCGGGGGATCAAGGCTTACTTGCTGTTATTGATTTTTACAAGATTTATCGTGCGGTGGTCAGATGCAAGGTGGAAAGCTTCAGGCTTAAGGATCCCGCCATCCCAGACACTGAAAAGGAACTTGCCCGGCAGAGGGCAAGGATGTATCTCCGTCTGGCACGCGGCTACATCCTGCGCCAGCAGCTTAAACCGACACTTTTCATTACCTGCGGCTTGATGGGTAGTGGTAAAAGTGCTTTTGCAACGACTCTGGCCTTCGAATTGGGGATGGAGACAGCAATGGCCGACGCCGTCAGAAAAGAAATAGCCGGCTCTGTTATTCATGACAGTAGCGATTATGGGAAAGGACTCTATACCCCCAAGTTTAATAATGCTACCTACAAGACCCTTCTATCTAGAAGCAAACATGCACTTGCCTCAGGACAAAGCATTATCGTGGATGCCACTTTCCGTCGTAAATCAGATAGGTCCTGCTTCAGGAAATGCGCCGCCGAAATGGGGGCAGACTTCGTAATACTATGGTTGGATTGCCCTGAAAAAATCATAAGACAGCGACTGGAATTGCGCGAAAAGGACCCGTTAGCGGTATCCGACGGCAGATGGGAGCTGTTCCACCGGCAAAAAGAAGAATTTCAGCCGCTGAGTATTGATGAAGGAAAAACAATAGTGATTGATAGTTCGCGTCCATTATTGGATAATGTGGATTATCTCCTCAAGCAACTGGAGTTCAGCTAATGAGGTATCGACTTAAAAACGCACTGCTACATGGTATACGGACCAAAGAATCGTGGGTGATTTTCTTTATCCTGGGGATCATCATGATGAATTACCCCTTTATCTCCATCTTCAACAAACCAGTATTCTTTTTCAGCCTGCCAGCCCTTTACTTGTATTTACAACTGGGATGGATCATATCTATTTTAGTCATCTTCATTTTCACCAAAGCCAACCACCTTTACGACAAAGAGAATAACCATAAAAAGGGAGAGCACGATTAATGATTAGTGCGGAACTTGTATGGGGGGTTTCTCTCCTCTACATAGCTCTCCTCTTTCTCGTCGCCTATTACGCTGACAAAAGGGAGCGAATGGGCAAAAGCATCACCTCTAACGCCTTCGTTTACTCCCTTTCGATCGCCGTTTACGCCACGTCCTGGACCTTTTACGGCAGTGTAGGCAAGGCAGCCACAACAGGAATCGACTTCATTCTCATCTACCTTGGCCCGTCGCTGACTGCCTTTTCATGGTGGTTTTTACTGCGTAAGATAGTCCGGGTGACAAAAGAAAACAACACTACCTCCCTTGCTGACTTTATAAGCTCGCGTTATGGCAAATCCCAATGGCTGGGTGCACTGGTAACCCTTATCTCAATCATGGGAATAATGCCGTACATTGGATTACAACTCAAAGCAGTTTCCAGTTCCTTTTCGATCATAACCAGCCATCCCGATTTTCACCTACGTTTCATGGACACCTTTTCACTGCCATCACCCCACCCTGGTTTTTTCTCTGCACTGATACTCGGTGCTTTCAGCGTGACTTTCGGCGCTCGACACCTAATCTCTTCAGAACGTCATGAAGGAATGGTGGCCGCTATTGCAGTGGAGTCCGTAGTCAAACTTGTGGCTTTCCTGATCGTCGGCATTTTTGTCACCTATTTTCTGTTTGACGGCATAATCGATATTTTTGGCCGAATGCAGGCAAAGAATCCTGAGCAGTTGAATCACCTCATCACCCTTGGTGATGAACAGGAGACTTCCTATTCTGCCATATTCACAATGCTATATCTGTCGATGGGCGCAATCATGTTCCTACCCAGACAGTTTCAGATAATGGCCATCGAAAACTCTTCAGAAAAACATATTACCAAAGCCATGTGGCTCTTTCCAACTTACATGTTTTTGATCAATGTTTTCGTAATGCCCATAGCCCTTGGGGGCATACTTATCAGCGGCAGCAATGTGAACGCCGACTATTTTCTACTTACCATACCTTTGCAGACCGGCCACCAGTGGCTGACGCTGATAGCCTATCTCGGTGGCTTTTCCGCGGCAGCCGGCATGGTAATGGTTGAATCAGTAACTATTTCTACCATGCTGCTCAACCATGTGATAATGCCCATCATCATCAGACTGGAACCGCGCAGTTGGTTCCCGGTTCTGCTCATTAACATCAAACGCCTCGGTATATTTTTAGTCGTCTTTCTAGGCTATTTCTATCAAAGCATCGTCGGGGGGACTTACATGCTCGTGACGATGGGCCTTATGTCTTTTGCCGCTGCCGCCCAGTTCGCCCCTGCAGTGCTCGGTGGACTCTACTGGCGGAGGGGAAACAAGGTCGGGGCCATAACAGGCATGCTCCTGGGATTTATCATCTGGTTTTACACATTGCTGATTCCTTCTTTCATCAAGTCGGGATGGTGGCAAAGTAACCTCCTGAACGATGGCCCATTCGGGGCTTGGTTTCCTGCGACCCACCGCGCTATTCGGCCTTGCCGGCTTTGACATATGGAGCCACTCCCTCTTCTGGAAGCATCTTTTTCAATTTAGGTACCTATCTTGTGCTTTCCATACTGATTGGAACTGGGACTAGGGCGAACAGGAGCAGGCAAAGAAATTCATAGACGTCTTCAACCCGGAAAAAGGCAAAGTGCAATGGGAAACCAAACGTCTCTCTAAGCCGGTAACAATTCTCCAGTTTGTCAACCTGATGGCAAAATTTATAGGTGAAGCTCCGGCATATGCTGCTATTAGTGACTACATCGGCAACAGAGAAATCGATAGCAAAGGTGGAGTTTCAGAATTTGAATTGCCGAATTTGAAGCGGTTTGTTGAAAAAACCCTTGCCGGATCACTGGGTGCTGCAGCTGCGGGGGCAATTGTCGAAAGCTATCTCACCGATATCGGTTCCAAAATGGAATCCGTCTATGATGTATTCAGTACCGTCCGCACCTCCCTTGACCAGAGCAGAGAGGCACTGTTCGTTCGGCTTAGAGCCTCGGAAATCATGAACCGGTCTCTCGACCTTAAAATTATAATGGGAGATCTCCTGGCACTCTTGCAGAAGGAATTCAATTTTGACCTGTCGGTCATCAGGCTGGTGGATGAAAAGGGAGTGCTGACCTTAAGAGCCTTCATAGGTCCAGAGGATCAGCAAATAACAAAGAATAACTGGCTCCCTGAAATTGACACCCACATCGGTGAAGCCTTCCTCAGTAACAAGGCTGAGTTTGTAAATGACACTCGCTACCTTTCCAAACCCAAATCAAGAGAAATAATGGAACGAGAGGGAATAAAATCATTTGCCCATATTCCCATAGCAAGCGAGGGAGACTCCCCGGTTGGTATTCTTTCGGTTTTTTCCAAATCGATCATCGGACTTTTCACTGAACCCTTCATCCAGCTCCTTGGCAGCCTTGCCGGTCAATTGGCCCAAGCAGTAAAGATCGTTTCGGAAGGCGAGGCCAAGGAAAAGGAACGGCAGCAGAAGGAAGTTGCCCTGCTGGAAAATGCCAGAAGCAATACGTACTGGTCGCGGCGGAGGA
>CAWAFF010000082.1:0-37645 GCA_963780945.1 uncultured delta proteobacterium
AAACCCGGTGCAGCGGATGCGCTATATGATTGTCCGGGCAACCGATGTTCCAACCTATGTGGAATACGGCTGTGCCGACCTGGGTATTGTCGGCAAGGATACCTTGCTTGAGCAGGAAAAAGACGTCTATGAGCCGCTAGATCTTAAGTTCGGCTATTGCCGGATGATGGTGGCTGAGCCGGCCGAACTATCCCGCAATGATGACCCGTCAGGCTGGACCAATATCCGAATTGCCACTAAATATCCTAATTTCACCGAAAAATACTTTACCAGCAAAGGTGTCCAGGTTGAGATCATCAAGCTTTATGGCTCAATCGAGCTTGCTCCCCTGGTAGGGTTGTCGGAGCGGATCGTCGACCTTGTGTCCACCGGTGAAACCCTGAAACAGAATGGCTTGGTGGAGGTTGAAACCATTGCCGAAATTACCACTCGGCTCATCGTTAACCGGGCAAGCCTCAAGACCAAGCATCAGCGCATTACAGAGATAATCGAGGGGCTCGAGAAGCAGGTTTAATAAATTACGGTTGCCTACGGCTAAACTGGATGAGGTCTGCATGAAATTCCTCGATATTCGCGACAATAATTTTGATAATGATTTTGCGGCAATTCTTGCTCGCGGTGAGGAGACCGGCAAGGAAGTCGAGCAGGTCGTAATGGACATCATTGCTGCCGTTCGCCAACATGGAGATGCCGCACTACTCGATTATACTCGTCGCTTCGACCGCCTGGAGGCAGATTCGGTTCAGGCGCTGGAAGTGACCGAGGCCGAGTTCAATGTGGCCTTTGCCAAGGTGACTGATGATGACATTGCCGCCCTTAAACTGGCAGTGGAGCGGGTGGCCCGATTTCACCAGAAGCAGAAGCAGGAGACCTGGCTCTCCACCGACGAAACTGACATTCTGCTCGGACAGATGGTGACACCGTTGCAAAGGGTCGGCATTTATGTCCCAGGGGGCAAGGCGAGCTACCCCTCCAGCGTTATTATGAACGCTGTGCCGGCCAAGGTGGCCGGGGTGGGCGAGGTGATCATGGTTGCACCAACACCCGGGGGGGAGATCAACCCACATGTGCTGGTAGCGGCACGTCTTTCGGGGGTGGACCGGGTGTTCAGGCTTGGCGGAGCCCAGGCCGTGGCAGCCCTTGCCTATGGCACCGCAACGGTGCCCAAGGTGGATAAGATCACTGGTCCCGGTAACATATATGTGGCTACAGCTAAAAAGCTGGTCTTTGGCCAGGTGGGGATCGACATGATCGCCGGCCCCTCAGAGATTCTTGTCATAAACGACGGCAGCGGCAATCCTGTTCATATCGCCGCCGATCTCCTTTCCCAGGCAGAGCACGACGAACTTGCCTCCTCTATCCTGATAACCACCGACCGTCAATTCGGCGAGTGGGTGGCGCAAGAGGTGGAACAGCAACTTGGGCAGCTTTCCCGGGAAACCATCGCCCGTAAATCATGGGAAAGCTATGGCGCCATCATTGTTGCCGGCAGCCTGGCCGAAGCCATAGATTTTTCCAATCGCATCGCCCCGGAACACCTGGAACTGGCGGTGGCTGATCCTTTTGCCATCCTGCCCCAGATCCGCAATGCCGGCGCCATTTTCCTCGGCCATTTCACGCCGGAAGCGGCCGGTGATTATTTGGCCGGCCCGAACCACACGCTGCCTACCGGCGGTACGGCTCGCTTTTTCTCTCCCTTGTCGGTGGACGATTTCGTCAAGAAATCTTCCATTGTCTATTTCAGCGAGACCGGCCTCAACCGGCTTGGAGACAAGATCGTCCGCATAGCTCAACTGGAAGGGTTGGAAGCCCACGCCAAGTCAGTCAGCAAAAGATTGAAGTAAATTCAGGAGGCGCACATGTCGAGAAAAGCCGTCATCGAACGCATTACAAAGGAAACACAGATTAAGCTTTCCCTGGATATTGACGGGACTGGGGAGACAAAAATCTGCACCTCGGTGCCGTTTCTCGATCACATGCTCAACCTGTTTGCCCGTCACGGCCTGTTCAATCTGGAAGTGGAGGCGAAAGGGGATATCGACATCGATTTCCACCACACGGTAGAGGACATCGGCATCGTGCTAGGGGAAGCGCTGAAGCAGGCAATTGGAGACAAGAACGGCATCCGCCGTTACGGCCAGGCATCCATCCCCATGGATGAGACCTTGGCGAGTGTGGCTGTCGACCTGTCCGGCCGTCCCTATCTTGTGTACAACGTCAGGCTGCCAAAGGTGAAGATCGGCGAATTCGATGTGGAGCTGGCCCGTGAGTTCTTCCAGGCCTTGACCAACAACCTGGCGGCCAACATCCACATCAATGTCATGTACGGCGATAATGTCCACCACATACTTGAGGCCTGTTTCAAAGCCTTGGCCCGGGCCCTGGACCAGGCGACCCAGCAGGATCAGCGCATTTCCGGAGTGATGTCGACCAAGGGTAAACTTTAAGTACGTCCTTACACTCTACTTTAATCTTCACAAGGTTCTAAGATGATAGCAATAATTGATTACGGCATGGGCAATCTGCGCTCGGTTGAGAAGGCCTTTGAAAAGGTCGGCTTTGAGGCGACTGTGACTGCTGATCCCAAGGTGTTACTTAATGCAGACAAAATCGTCCTGCCTGGTGTGGGTGCATTTCCGGACTGCATGAGAAACCTGGAACAGGGTGGGTTTGTGGAACCGTTGCTGAAGGTGATCGGAGAGGGGCGACCCTTTCTTGGCATCTGTCTGGGCTTGCAACTGCTTTTTACCGAGAGCGAGGAATTTGGTGTCCATAAGGGGTTGAACGTCATTCCCGGCCGGGTGCTTCGCTTCCCTGAAGGCCTGGCCGAAAACGGCGAGGTCTTGAAGGTGCCCCACATGGGTTGGAACCAGCTTGAAATCCGCCACCAACCGCCGGTCTTTCAAGGCATCGACAACGGCACCAATGTCTACTTTGTCCATTCCTACTACGTGAAACCCGATGACGAGAGGGTTGTGGCAGCCACTACCGGTTACGGCATGGAGTTTTGCGCGGCAATCTGGAAGGATAATGTGGTTGCCACCCAGTTTCATCCGGAGAAATCCCAGGGTAAGGGTCTGCAGATCCTGAAAAATTTTGCTGAGCTAAAAGGATAGAAAGGGTTCTTGATGATTGTAATTCCGGCTATTGACCTGAAAGAAGGAAAATGTGTCCGCCTTGAACAGGGGCTGATGGACAAGGATACGATTTTTTGCGACAACCCGGCAGAGCAGGCTTGTGAATGGGAGCGGCAAGGAGGAGAACTCCTCCACATCGTCGATCTTGATGGTGCTTTTGCCGGCAGACCGGCAAACAAAAGTGCCATAGAGGCGATTGTCAAAGCGGTAAAGATTCCGACTCAACTGGGTGGTGGCATCAGGGATATTGAAACCATCGATGCTTACCTTAATCTTGGTCTGTCGCGGGTTATTCTCGGCACTGCTGCACAACGCAACCCCAAGTTGGTGGAAGAGGCGTGTCGGCTTTTCCCCGGGCGGATCGTCGTTGGTATCGACGCCAAGAATGGCTTGGTGGCGGTACAGGGCTGGGCGGAGGTGACCGATGTCAAAGCTGTGGACCTGGCCAGAATGTTTGAAGGACACGGCGTTGCTGCCATTATCTATACCGATATCAGCCGGGATGGAATGATGCAAGGCCCGAATACTGCTGCCACCAAAGCATTGGCAGAAGCGATCAGCATTCCTGTCATAGCTTCCGGCGGCGTGTCATCCCTCAGGGATATTGAAAACCTGATGGCCGTTGAAGCGGCTGGCGTAACCGGTGTAATAACCGGCAAGGCCATCTATACTGGGGCTATCAATCTGGCTGAAGCCGTGGCTCTGACCAAGAGGGCCAGAACTGCATAGAAAAGATTTGGAGCAGATAATGCGCCAAAGCTTTTGGAGATTTTATACATGCTGACCAAACGCATTATTCCCTGTCTTGACGTCAAAGGGGGCCGGGTTGTGAAGGGGGTCCAGTTCCTGGAGCTCCGTGATGCCGGGGACCCGGTGGAGATTGCTGAAATCTATGACCGCCAAGGTGCGGATGAGCTGACCTTTCTCGATATTACCGCTTCCAGCGATGCTCGCGACATCATCATCGATGTTGTTCGCCGCACTGCCGAGCGCGTCTTCATGCCTCTTACTGTGGGGGGCGGAGTGCGGACTGTCGAGGATATCCGCCGGCTGCTCAATGCCGGAGCTGACAAGGTTTCCATCAATACCGCTGCCGTCAATCGGCCGGATTTTGTCCAGGAAGCCGCCGAGCGTTTCGGCTCCCAGTGCACAGTGGTGGCCATCGATGCCCGCCGGGTGCCCGGTGAAAACCGCTGGGAAGTTTATACCCATGGCGGACGCAATGCAACCGGCATTGATACCGTGGAATGGGCGAGGCGTATGGAAGCATACGGCGCCGGAGAAATTCTCCTGACCAGCATGGATTGCGACGGGACCAAGGATGGGTACGACCTCTCCCTTACCCGATGCGGTGTCAGATGCGGTCGGCATCCCGGTCATTGCCTCCGGAGGGGTTGGCAATCTGGAGCACCTCTACGACGGGTTTACCCAGGGGGGCGCCAGCGCCTGCCTCGCAGCATCTATTTTCCACTATCGGGAATATACCATCCATGAAGCCAAGGAGTACCTGAACGAAAAAGGCGTGCCGGTAAGGATGTGAGGGATGAATCTCGTGAATAATGATCAGGACGACATATTAAATGCAGTGTACCAAGTGATTCAGGAGCGCAAGGCTAATCCGTCGGAGCAATCCTATACATCGTCTCTGATGGCCAAGGGAATCGACAAGATTCTGAAGAAGCTCGGAGAGGAAGGGACCGAACTGGTCATAGCCGGGAAGGGTGGAGTCCGTGAAGAGATCATTTATGAAACTGCTGATCTTTTTTTCCATACCCTGGTTCTTCTGGGTTTTTATGATATAAATCCGGAGGAAATATATGATGAGCTTCGGCGCAGGTTTGGTATTTCCGGTATTGCCGAGAAAGAATCACGCAGCAAGTGAAAATCCGTTAAAAACTTTTTCTTGACATTAAATTGATGGGTGCTATTATGCATAGTCCTTGTAAATAGTCTGCCGGCCTTAACCTTGATCTATAAGTAAATTATATACAGGAGGGAGGGGAATATGAATGCCGGGAGTAAGGGTAAAAGAAGCTGAGCCGTTTGAGCTCGCATTGAAAAAGTTCAAGAAGCAGTGTGAAAAAGCGGGAATCCTATCAGAAGTCCGCAAAAGAGAACACTACGAAAAACCAAGCATTAAAAAGAAGAAAAAGGCTATTGCAGCTCGCAAAAGAGCCTTGAAAAAGCAGCGTAAGATGGTGGATTAAGAGGTTTGTATGTCCTTGCGGGAACGGCTTAATGATGAACTGAAGACTTCCATGAAGTCAAGAGAAGAACTCAAGCTCTCAGTTATCCGCATGGTTCGCTCTTCAATAAAAAACCGGGAAATTGATCAGAAGCATGAATTGGATGACCGGGAGATTGTTGAAATCATCAGTACCCTCTGCAAGCAACGCAGGGAGTCCATAAGGCTCTTCAAAGAAGCAAATCGTCAGGACCTTGTGGACAAGGAAGAAAAAGAGTTGTTGCTGCTTCTTGATTTTCTGCCACAGCAACTGAATCGCGAAGAAGTTGAAAATCTAGTAAAGAAGACAATTGCCGATTGTGGAGCACAGGGGCCCAAGGATATGGGTCGGGTCATGAAGGCCCTGCAACCTGGTGTTGCCGGTCGAGCAGACGGTAAACTGGTCAGTGATGTGGTCAAGGAGTTACTTGCCTGAAACACAATGGGCGATATCGTCTGACTACATGCAGGCTTTTAGGTGGGGGCGATTCTCGTGATTGCCCCTACTTTTACTTTTAGCCAGGAACAATGTCCAACGAGCTCCTGTCATCGGGTATTTGAATGATCCTTCTTGATATCCTTATCTGGGCCTTTCTCATCGGTTTTGTGGTAAAGGGTTTCATGAACGGTCTGGTGAGAGAGGCATGTTCTCTCATCGGCCTTGTAACGGGAGGCTGGGCAGCCTTCAAGTATTATTCGTATATCGCAGAAGTAATCAGACCCTTTATTCACCTCCCCAGGCATGTTGCGCTGGTCCTGTCGTTTATACTCATCCTCGTTGTTCTTGGGCTGCTTTTCTATCTTCTCGGGCATCTGCTTACTGCAATACTGAAGATCATGTTACTGGGCGGGCTAAACCGCGTCGGCGGCATTGTCTTTGGTTTCCTTGAAGGAGCCTTTATCCTGTGCATGATTCTTTATTTCTGCACAACCAAGCCTGTTCCTGACTGGATAAAAGGATCCCTGGTGAAATCTAAGACAGCACGCCCTTTCATATCTTCAGGCAGGGAGATTATTTCTGGTTGGGATAGTGCTGCAACCCACAGGAGAAAGTGACGCAACGGGACCGGTTGGTAAAGAAGGTGGGATTTGCAAGCGAAGGTTTAAGATGTCGATGATCGCGGACGATAAGGTGAATGAGGTAAGAGAGCGGGCGGCAATTCTGGATGTTGTCTCCGATTATATAAGCCTCAGAAAGTCCGGCGCAAATTACCAGGGTATCTGTCCTTTTCATGGAGAAAAAACGCCGTCGTTCAATGTCAATCCTGGGCGAGGGATCTTCCACTGCTTCGGCTGTGGGGTCGGTGGCAATGCCATCACTTTTATCATGAAAATCGAGGGGCTGTCTTTTCCAGAAGCAGTTAAATTCCTGGCGAAGAAGGTCGGCGTAATCATAGAGGAAAGACTTCAAACTGCTCACGAGAAACGGCAGACCGATGAGCGGGAGCAGCTTTTCAAGACCAATGAACAAGCCGCTAAGTTTTACCGGCGGATACTGTTGAATGACCCGGAAGGGGAGGCTGGCCGTAGGTATCTGGAACGCCGTGGCGTTGACACTGCCATTTCTGAGAGTTACGGTATCGGTTTTGCCCCGGGGAAATGGGACAGTCTCACAAAATATTTTGAGCAGCAGCGTGTACCGCTGCTGCTGGCCGAGAAGCTGGGTCTGGTCAAGCGTCGTGAAGGCGGTGGTTACTACGACGCTTTTCGAAATCGCCTGCTCTTTGTTATAGCCGATATGCATGGCCGGCCAATTGGTTTTGGCGGTCGGGTTCTGGATGACTCGCTACCGAAATACATCAATTCGCCTGAGTCTCCCATCTACCACAAGAGCGACGTGCTGTTCGGGCTTAACCTGGCCAAGCATGCTATGCGGGAGAAAGAAAACGGCATTATCGTCGAGGGCTATTTTGATCATCTGGCCCTTTACCAAGCGGGTATAAAAAATGTTGTAGCCACCTGCGGTACCGCATTGACAGCTGGACATATCAAGGTGTTGCAGCGCTATGCCAATAGGGTTTATACGCTGTTTGACGGGGATAGCGCCGGCAAGAAAGCGACATTGCGCAGCATGGAGCTTTTTTTAGAAGAAAAGCTTGCTGCCAGTGTCATAGAACTTCCTCCGGACGATGATCCGGACAGCTTTCTCAGAAAGCAGGGACCAGAGGCTTTTGTCGAACGTTTGACCAAGGCACGTCCCATATTCGAGTTCTTTTTTGCGGAACTTCTTTCCCAATTCGACAGCAGCACCGTTGAAGGCAAGGTCGCTATTATTGAGGCTCTTACGCCGCGCCTAATGAAGATTGGTAATGCCATTGAGCGGGAATTGTACATCAAGGAGGTATCCCGGAAGCTTGGGGTTGATCCGCAACAACTGCTCAGGAAAATTGGCCGAGTGGCCATCTCCAGCGCCGACCTGACCGCACCAAAGGAGCAGCGGAAGCGCAGAAGCAGCAATGGCCCAGAGGAAATGCTCATATCACTGATGGGCAAATATGAAGGCGTGATCAAGCGGGTCAGGGAATATGGCGCGGCCAATCTCTTCTCACCCGATCTGCTGCCCATAGCCGAGGCGATCATGGCTCAAACCAAGTCCGGCGAAATTATTGATTGGTCAGTGATTCTGGAACAGGTAGTGTCGCCCGAGGAGCGGAGCCGACTGGCAGCAATACTGATGGAAGACGGACATCTGGAGGAGATTGATGCCAACAAGGCTTTTGATCAGTGCCGGATGACCCGTGATCGCTCCATGTTGAAAGACAGCGATATCAAAGAGCTGAAAAGGGAGTTGGCTCAGCTGGATTCGGACTCCGACCGCTACTGGGAGATTTTAAAGACACTGGATGTCTTGCGAAACAAAAAATCACAATTAATATAGATATACAGCTGTAACGAGGTGAAGTAATGGCTAAGAAAAACATGGATGAAGTAAAACAACTGATCGACCTCGGTAAGGAAAAGGGTTTTCTTACCTATGAAGAGGTTAATGATCTTCTTCCCCCTGATATCGTTTCCTCTGAACAGATCGATGATGTTATGAGCATGTTTGGCGATATGGACATTGAGATTGTCGATTCCGCGCAGAAGGTAAAAATACCCAAGGCCAAGCTTGATCTCGAGGACGAAGAAGAGATGGAGGGGGAACAGGAAGAGGTTGAATTTGAGCCTGGTACCCTTGGCCGGACCAGTGACCCTGTGCGCATGTACCTTCGGGAGATGGGTTCTGTTTCACTTCTGACCCGGGAAGGTGAAGTGGAGATTGCCAAGCGTATCGAAGTGGGCGAAAGGGACGTGGCGAGCGTTATTCTCAACACCCCCATAACCGTTAAAGAGGTTATCTCCCTGGGCGATAAATTGCGCAAGCTTCAGATAGCCGCCATTGAGATCAGCAAGGAGGTTGAAGAGGAGGAACTTGAGGAAGATGAGGAAGATGTTCAGGCTACCCGGCTTCTGGCAACCATTGATGAAATTCGTGCCCATGACCAGCGCATGGAAGAGATTTTCGCTGCCTTGGAGCAGACACCTATCAGTGCCAAGGAGCGGGATGCACTGCTGGCCGAGCAGGCTGAGTTCAAAGGTAAGCTGGCTGTACTGCTGAAATCACTTCGCCTCAAAGACCGCCATATCGAGAAAATTTCCCAGCGCTTGAAGGAATTGTCCGGCAAAGTGGACAAAATGATGCAGGAAATTACCGATCTGGAAAAGGAAGCAGGTGTTTCCTCCGCAGATCTGGCGGCCATGCTGAGCAAAATGGCCAAGAGCGAGGATGATGAGAAAAAGGTCCTGAAAAAACTGGGGCTTTCCCTGGAAGATGTCCAGAAGCTGGAAAAGAGATTCAAGGGTGCCGAAAAAAAGCTTAAAAAGATTGAGCAGGAATCCGGGTTCAAGGCATCTGAGCTTTCCACCGCCCTGCAGGCTATCGAAGAGGGAGAGAGGAAGGCCAAGTTCGCCAAGTCTGAACTGGTGGAAGCAAACCTGCGACTGGTCGTTTCGATCGCAAAAAAATATACCAACCGCGGCCTGCAGTTTCTCGACCTGATCCAGGAAGGCAACATCGGCCTGATGAAGGCGGTGGACAAGTTCGAATACCAGCGCGGCTACAAGTTTTCCACCTATGCCACCTGGTGGATCCGTCAGGCCATTACCCGTGCCATTGCCGACCAGGCCCGGACTATCCGGATCCCGGTCCACATGATCGAGACCATCAACAAGCTGATTCGCACCAGCCGCCAGTTGGTCCAGGAGATCGGCCGCGAGCCGTCGCCTGAGGAAATCGCCGAACGGATGAGCCTGCCGCTGGACAAGGTGCGCAAGGTCCTGAAAATTGCCAAGGAGCCGATCTCGCTGGAGACCCCCATCGGCGAAGAGGAGGATTCTCACCTGGGGGACTTCATCGAGGACAAGGGGGTCGTTTCTCCTCTGGAGGCGGTCATCAAGGCAAACCTTTCCGAACAGACCTCACGGGTACTTTCCACCCTTACCCCCCGCGAGGAAAAGGTCCTGCGGATGCGGTTCGGCATCGGTGAAAAGAGCGACCATACCCTGGAGGAGGTCGGCCAGGATTTCGAGGTTACCCGCGAGAGGATTCGTCAGATAGAGGCCAAGGCGTTGAGGAAACTTCGCCACCCGAGCCGGGCGAAAAAGCTCAAAAGCTTTGTGGAATAAGATTGCAACAGGCCGCACCGTCCAGAACGGCGCGGCCTTTTTATTAAACAGCGAAGGACAGCCTTTCATGAGAGGGGTAGGGGATGCAAAAAAAAGCAGTAGTTTTATATAGCGGGGGCCTTGATTCCACCACCTGCATGGCAATTGCCCGTGAACAAGGGTATGAACCACACGCCATGAGCTTTGACTATGGCCAGCGCCATATTACCGAACTGGCGACGGCAAAGGCAAACGCCAAGGCAATGGGGGCTATTGAACATATGGTGGTTGCCTTTGATCTGCGCCAGATGGGAGGCAGTGCTCTGACCACCGAGATCAATGTGCCGAAGGATGGGGTAGGGGACGGCATCCCGGTGACGTATGTGCCGGCGCGAAATACCATCTTTCTGTCTTTTGCCCTGGGCTGGGCGGAGACCTTGGGCGCTTTTGACATCTTCATCGGTGTCAATGCCCTGGACTATTCCGGTTATCCCGATTGCCGCCCCGAATATATTGCCGCCTATGAAACAATGGCAAATCTTGCCACCAGGGCAGGGGTGGAAGGGACTGGCAGGTTCACCATCCATGCACCGCTGGTGGCAATGACCAAGGCTGACATAATACGCAAGGGCATGTCTTTGGGGGTGGATTACGGCAGGACGCATTCCTGTTATGATCCGACAGCAGATGGGCTCTCCTGTGGACTCTGTGATTCATGCAGACTGCGGCTGAAAGGATTTGCCGAGGCGGGCGTAGCTGACCCTGTCGCCTATGCAATGAAGAGTAACGGGTGAAGGGTAAGGAGAGCCAACAGATGATAAAAAAAATGAAATCTACTTCGCCCATTGCCCCTCAAGAGTGCATGCCAGATATGCAGAAGTCCAGGGATACGCGAAACATCCCCATCAGCAAGGTGGGGGTCAAGGACATCTCCTACCCAATTGTGGTCATGGACAAGAATAAATCCGTGCAGCACACCGTTGCCCGGATAAACATGTTCGTCGACCTTCCCCATCATTTCAAGGGAACGCACATGAGTCGTTTTATCGAGATCCTCAATGTCTACCGCGAGGAGATCGCTCTTGACAAGATGGAGCCCATGCTGCAGAAGATGAAGGAGAAGCTTGGCGCAGGTAACGCCCATGTGGAGCTTGAATTTCCCTATTTTATCGAGAAGAAGGCCCCCGCCTCCGGGGCCAGAAGTCTCATGGAGTACACCTGCGAATTCAGCGCCAGTCTTTCTTCGCAATTTGATTTCGTCCTAGGCGTCAAGGTGCCGGTAACTTCACTCTGCCCGTGCAGTAAGGAGCTATCCCAGTATGGGGCCCACAACCAGCGTAGTATAATGACCGTTCGTGTGCGCTATCGGGAGTTCATCTGGATTGAAGATCTGATTGAGATCGTTGAAAGCTGCGGGTCAAGCCAGGTATATTCCCTGTTAAAGCGCGAAGACGAAAAGCTGTTAACGGAAAGGGCTTACGAAAACCCGAAGTTTGTGGAGGACATGGTACGCGAGGCTACTCAGAAGCTTTTAGCCATGGATAATATCACCTGGTTCTCCGTCGAGGCGGAGAATTTCGAGTCCATTCACAAGCATTCAGCCTACGCAGCCATTGAGCGAAACAATGTTGTCGAGCTTGTGGATAATTCTGTTGATAAAGCCGGAAATTGTGGATAACGCTATATTTTTTGTCTTTAACTTAAAATTTTTTAAGGTTCGACTTTGATGGAAAAAGCACTTATTGTGTTTGCCAAAGAGCCGGTGGCAGGAAAAGTAAAAACCCGCCTCACTCCTTTTTTCTCTGACCAGAATGCTGCTGATCTTTATCGTTGCATGCTCCTGGACACCCTGGCCAAGCTCTTAAAACTAGAAAATGTTGCCCTCTTTCTTTTCTATGATGGAGGAGAAACTGCAGCCTCTTTTTTCCGTCTGATCACCCCTGATGCAACAGTGTTGCCGCAGCAGGGTCTCAATCTGGGCGAACGGATGGAGGCAGCCTTCAGGCACGTCTTCGATCTGGGTTATAAAAATGTTGGCATTGTAGGTACCGACTCACCTGATCTGCCCCTGGCTTATATTGAAGAAGCTTTCTCTCGACTGGCTGAGGAGGGTGTCGACGCTGTTTTTGGTCCAAGTGATGATGGGGGCTATTACCTGCTCGCCCTGCAGCATCTTCATGGGAAGTTGTTTGAGGATATTGCCTGGTCCAGCAAGACGGTATTGCAGGATAGTCTGGCAAAGGCTCTAAAAATGGGGATTGGCACTGCACTGCTGGCGTCATGGTATGATGTGGATACTCCCGGCGATCTGCTCAGACCTGAGTTGATTGAAAAGAATAATGGCGCTGACCGTACCAGGAATTTTCTGCTTGATAAAGTCCCGCCTTCTGCTTATTTCAATACTTCCAACTGATAGCCCTGGCCATCCAGAAAATCAACCGCTTCCTTGATATGTTCAAAACCGCGGGTTTCAAGCTCCAGCAGCACCTCAGTCTTGCCGATGGGGAGGGATTTTGATCGCCGATCGTGGGTGATCAGCGAGATGTTGGCCCTGGTTGTGGCAATATCCGCTGTGAGCCGAGCCAGTGATCCCGGGACATCATCCAGTTCCACCTTCAGTTTAAGATAGCGACCGGAGGCCAGAAGGCCACGCTCGACGACAATGGAAATGGTTTTCACGTCGATATTTCCGCCTGAGAGCAGGCAAACAGTCTTGCCGGCAATGGCGTCCACCTTGCCGGCCATAAGCGCCGCCAATGGCACCGCACCAGCCCCTTCCACAAGCATTTTGCTCCGCTCCAGCAGAGAGACAATCGCCAGGGCGATTTCTTCCTCTTCCACCAGTACCACCTCATCCACCAGTTCCTGAATGATGGGGAACGTATTGTGACCTACCTTTTTGACGGCAATTCCATCGGCCAGAGTGACCTTCACAGCAGTTTCAGCAATCTTTCCCTGCAACAGGGAGGAATGCATGGAGGGTGCAGCAAACGATTCTACCCCGACAATTCTAACCTTGGGGCGGGTCGCTTTGATGGCAGAAGCAATGCCGGCAATTAATCCGCCACCACCGATGGGGACGAGTATGGTGCTCAGGTCCGGCAACTGATCGAGTATCTCCAGGCCGATGGTCCCTTGTCCCGCCATCACCAGTGGATCGTCAAAGGGATGGACAAACAGCGCGCCGGTCTCTTTCTGGGCAACAATAGCTGCGGCGTAGGCCTCGTCAAAAGTTTTGCCCGTCAGCACAACCTCTGCCCCGTAGTCCCTGGTGGCGAAAACCTTCTGGGGCGGGGTGCTTTCCGGCATGTATACTACCGATTTGACCCCTAGCAGATCGGCGGAAAAGGCGACGCCCTGGGCGTGGTTGCCTGCAGAAGCGGTAATTACGCCTCGCTCCAGTTTTTCCCGCGGCTGGGCAGTCATGAAATTAAGTGCACCGCGGATTTTGAAAGAACCCGTTCTTTGCAGATTTTCACATTTGAGGAAAAGCGGGATGCCGAATTTTTCAGTGAAATAATGGGAGTGGATCAGCTCGGTGCGGCGCACCCTTTTTTTCAGGCGGTCGGTCGCTTCATGAATCAGGTTGTAATCAAGCATGGAGGGAAACTCCGGCGTGGAAAATTTCAGTGGTGGTGATGGTCGTGACCGCAGGCGCTATGGTCGTCATGGCCGTGGGCTGCGCGGGGGCGGTGGCGCATATCTTTGATGACGGGCTCTGCAATGCATCTTGTGCATTCGGCCTGCAACGTGGTGTGGGAAATGTGGTAGCGGTCGAAAAGAAGTTCCTCGATCCGGCGAAGGACATCCGTCTGGTTTTCCTTGTGACCGGGCAGGATGTCCACATGAGCGGAGAGTGCCAGAATATGGGAACAGATGGTCCAGATGTTGAGATGGTGAACGTTGTTTACCCCTTCAACGGAGCCGATGGCTGTCGAGACCTCGGTGATGCTCATGTTGCGCGGCACACCCTCCAGCAGGATGTGGACCGATTCCCGAATGACCCGCCATGAGCCCCAGAAAATGACAAAACCGATGCCGATGGAAATGATGGCATCCAGTACATACCAGTCGGTGAAGTACATGATTACGCCGCCGGCAATGACGCCGACAGAGGCAGCAGCGTCGCCAAGTACATGCAGAAAGGCGCTGTGGACGTTAAGGTCGTCGTGGGAGTGCTGGTGGAGGGCCGAAGCTGAAAGGAGATTCATGACCAGGCCGAACAGGGCAATGATGAACATGGGGAGGCTCTTCACCTCTTCCGGTTGAATAAGCCGTCCCCATGCTTCATAGAGGATGCCGAAGGCAATGAGGAAAATCGAGACCCCATTGATAAACGAGGCAAATACTTCGGCGCGATGCCAGCCGAAGGTACGGGTCTCGGAAACGGGGATGGCTGAGAGCCTGATGGCTCCCAGCGACAAGAGCAGGGCAAACAGGTCGAGGAAAACATGGGCCGCATCGGATAGCAGAGCCAGCGAATTGGTCCAGATGCCGCCGACAACCTCAGCCACCAGCGTCAAAGCCGTCAGGGCAATGGCGTATTTGAATCTGTTGGCAATGCTTTTATCCAGATGTGCTTCAGCACCCATAAGATATTCCCTGTTCAGCTCCCAGTTGTGAAACTTTTAAAAGCCGATCGCTGCCTTAAATGAGTAAATTGGACGAGCTGAATACTCGGCCTCTGCAGTAATGGCGAACAGCGGCAGAGGAGAAAATTTCAGGCCGCCGAAAACGCGGGGCTGCCAGATTTGTTCACTCTTCAGTGCAGTAAATCCAGGTATTGCAGGGTTTGCCAGATTACCCTTGGCCTTACTGTCGATCCAGATGCCGCCGGCGCCGGCATAGGGGGTGAACATGACGAAGCCCTTACTGATGGAGGCATCCACACCAACAGTTTGCAGATCCAGGTCATCGACACCGGCCAGCTTGGTATAGGTGGCGCGGACACCAACGGCAGGGGTGGCCACGCTCCCTTCCAGGATCGCCTTGCTGATTTCGGCACCATAGAGCCTGATGTTGCTGTCAGGAACATAAGAATACATGGCACCGATGTCGATGCCTAAGGGAAGGCCCTTGCGGACGCGGATTTTCGGCAGGTAGAGGTAGGATGGCGCATCGCCGCCAAAGGCCTTTTGCCAATAATTGTCGAAGCCGTCAGTCTTGATGGAAATAGCCGAAACTTCGACCCCGGCATCGAAACCGGTGATCCCCAGCGGCTCTGCCGGGGCGGTATTCCGATAGGCCAGGCCGGTGCCTGCTTCCTTGCTGAGACTTCGGAAATCATCCTGGTTTAATCCGCCGGTAAAGCTAATGTCCCGTGCAGCAGCTGTCCCTGCCATGAAAATCCCCAGGCAGAGGGCGATCAATGAAATACGCTTTAACATGCTTCCTCCTTGTGAATAACAAAATATTATATGCTTGAAGTTTAACAGAGGCCCGATGCACGGTCAATCACAAACACCCTGCTGCCGCCTTGCAATTTGGCGTCCATGCTGTTATGTTAACGCCAATTTATACAATCAGGGAGCTTTCAATGGCAAATGTACATCACAGATTAATTATTCTCGGTTCCGGACCAGCGGGTTACACAGCGGCAATATATGCTGCCAGAGCCAATCTTAATCCGGTTATAATAACAGGTCTGCAGCAAGGCGGACAGCTGACGACTACCACCGAAGTGGACAACTGGCCTGGAGATTTTGGTGGCGTCCAAGGGCCGGAGCTGATGGACCGCATGCTCAAGCACGCCGAACGCTTTGATACCCAGATAATCTTCGATCAAATCAATAAGGCAGACCTGAATCAGCGCCCGTTCATTCTCCAAGGCGATTCCGGCACCTACAGCTGCGATGCTCTGATCATTGCCACCGGCGCCTCTGCCCAATATCTTGGCCTTCCCTCGGAAGAGGCCTTCAAAGGCAAGGGTGTTTCCGCCTGCGCCACCTGTGACGGTTTCTTTTACCGTAACAAGCCGGTGGCCGTTATCGGCGGCGGTAACACGGCCGTGGAGGAAGCCCTTTACCTTTCCAATATAGCCAGCCATGTCTTCGTTATCCATCGTCGTGACCAGTTCAGGGCGGAGAGGTTCCTTGCCGACAAGCTCATTGAAAAAACCAAGGGGGGAAACGTTACCATAGAATGGCACCATACACTGGATGAGGTGTTAGGTGACGACTCGGGTGTTACAGGAGTGCGTCTCCGCCATACCAGCGGCTCGACCAAGGATATTTCCGTCCATGGCTGCTTCATTGCCATCGGCCACACCCCCAATACACAGATTTTTGAGGGGCAGCTGGATATGGAGGGAGGTTATATCCGTACCCTTTGTGGCACCGAAGGCAACATGACCGCCACCAGTATTGCCGGCGTCTTTGCCGCCGGAGACGTACAGGACCAGTATTACCGACAGGCGATTACCTCCGCCGGCACCGGCTGCATGGCGGCCCTTGATGCGGAGCGTTATCTGGATATGCTAAAGCCATAACAATTCCAGGGGGTGAAAATACATCCCCTACGTCTCGCTCCTTACTTTACCCCCCTCACGAGGTTCAACTATGCTCGCCAAAGTTTTCAGCAGCGCCCTGCACGGTATCGATGCCATCATGGTCGATGTGGAGGTGGATATCACCCAGGGCCTGCCGCAGTTTGCGACGGTAGGGCTGCCGGATGGGGCGGTAAAGGAGAGCAAGGACCGTGTCAAATCGGCGCTGAAAAATTCGGGTTATGACTTTCCAAATCGTAAAATCACCGTCAATCTGGCCCCGGCCGACGTGAAAAAAGAAGGGGCTGCCTTTGATCTTCCCATCTGCATCGGCATCCTTGCCGCAACCGGGATCGTAAAGCCCCAGCAGATCAAGGACTACCTGCTGCTGGGTGAGCTATCCCTGGATGGAGGAGTCAAGCCGGTCAGGGGCTGCCTTTCCGTGGCAGTTGCGGCAAAAAATGCAGGTCTGCGCGGCATCATTGTTCCCAGGGAAAACGCCAGCGAAGGAGCGGTGGTTGAGGGGATAGAGGTGATCGGCGTCTCAGAGCTTTCTGAGGTGGTGGAATTTCTCAATGGAGAGCGCCCGATCATTCCATGCATAGTAGACATCCAGCAGCTGTTCCGGCAGAGCACCGATTACAGCGATGACTTTTCAGAGGTGAAGGGACAGGAGCATGCCAAGCGAGCACTGGAAGTAGCCGCTGCCGGAGGTCATAATCTTCTGATGATAGGTCCGCCAGGCTCAGGCAAGACCATGCTCGCCCGGCGCATACCGTCCATCCTCCCCACAATGTCCTTCACCGAGGCCATCGAAACCTCGAAAATCTACAGCGTCATGGGGCTCCTGGACCGGGACCGGGCCCTTGTTTCCGGCCGGCCTTTCCGCAGTCCGCATCATACCATATCCGATATTGGCCTTATTGGTGGCGGCAATACCCCGAAACCTGGTGAGGTGAGCCTTTCCCACAACGGGGTGCTGTTTCTCGATGAACTGCCCGAATTTAAAAAACATGTGCTGGAGGTGTTGCGCCAGCCGCTTGAAGACGGCCGAGTCACCATCTCCCGCGCCCTGGCGTCACTTACCTACCCCTCTCGAATCATGCTTGTCACCGCCATGAATCCATGCCCCTGCGGCTATTTGGGGGACCCCCTCCACCAGTGTTCATGCACGCCGGTGATGGTTCATCGCTACCGCTCCCGCATTTCCGGCCCGCTTCTGGACAGGATCGATATTCACATAGAAGTACCTGCCGTTAAATACCGAGATTTGGCTGACCGTAGCGAGGGCGAAAGCTCGGCTGAGATAGCAGGCAGGGTAGAAGTTTCCAGGGATCTCCAGTTGGAGCGCTTCAAAGGCAGTAAAGTGCATTGCAACGCCCAGATGACGCCACGCTTTATCAAAAAGTTCTGTGAACCGGACAGCGCCGGTCAACGAATGATGGAACTGGTCACGGACCGTCTTGGCCTGTCCGCCCGTACCTATACCCGTATCCTCAAAGTTGCCCGCACTATTGCCGACCTGGCGGGGAGCGACGGCATCAATGAGAACCACATCTCCGAGGCGATCCAGTATCGGAGCCTGGACCGGAAAAACATTTGAGAATGGCTGACACTTGGCTGTCGCCACTTGGCCTGATCTTTCGCGATCAGGCCAAGTTGAAGAGCAATATTTCTGATTTTTCCTGCCCGGCAACTACAATCTGGCCCTCCTCGCTAATTGCTGCGCCGTCACTGTGATCCAGCTCAGTGCCATTAACACAAACCTTGCCGCGGGCTACCTGGAGCCAGACATGTCGACCGGCAGGAATTCTGTAAACCAGTTCTTCACCTGCTTCCAGGAGGGCCACATACAGGTTAACGTCCTGGTGAATGGTCACTGACCCTTCACGACTGTCCGGTGAGGCGACCAGTCTGAGTACCCCCCGTTCTTCCTGCTCGGGAAAGGCTTTCTGTTGGTAGCTTGGGGTCACTCCAGTCTTCGAAGGAAGTATCCATATCTGGAGGAAATGAACCAGCTCGGTCCTGGAGTGGTTGTACTCGCTATGGGTGATGCCAGTGCCGGCGCTCATGCGCTGGACCTCGCCAGGACGGATGACCGAACCGTTGCCCATACTGTCCTTGTGTTCCAGGGCACCTTCCAGGACATAGGTGATGATCTCCATGTCCTGGTGCGGATGAGTGGGGAACCCCATCCCCGGTTTAACCCGGTCTTCGTTAATAACTCGTAGTGCCCTGAAGCCCATGTGTTTCGGGGTCGTAGTAGTCAGCAAAGGAAAAAGTATGGTAGGTATTCAGCCAGCCATGATCAGCATGTCCCCGTTCACTTGCTTTTCTTATGCGTAACATTGTGTGCCTCCATGTTGGTTCTTTGATTCTGTTTGGATGCGTTATCCACGATTTTGTTGAAATTGCGGAGCAGATCATATGTTATCCCCCAAAGTGGCTGTTCTTTGTCGTCAACAACTCTCAATGCGGGAAATCTTCTTAGTCGGTTCCGGAATATGAACTCCACACTTGAAATTCTAGCCGGGTTTGTGAGCTCACGAGCGGGAACCCAGAAGGCATCCGCAATTTCGCTCTTATCTGGCCGCAGAACCGGGTGATCGTTCACTGCGTAGACAAAGCAGGAAATAACTATCTTCAATCCTCCGGGTGCAATGTCATTGAGCCTCCCTAAAAATTGCGTTGTTGAAAGGTCCAATCCAATCTCTTCCCTTGTCTCTCGCTCGGCAGTATGCTGCGGGCTCTTGTCGATTGTTTCAGATCTTCCTCCAGGCAATCCGATCTGACCAGACCAGTAATCGTTTGTGTCGGTAGATCGTTCTATCAGCAAAATACTCAGCCCGGTCGGCTGCTCTTCTAGAATCAACGCTACAGAAGCGTGTGCCCGGCCACCCGGTTCAATTATTCGAACCGGGTGGTTGTTGAGAACATTTTTTATGTGTTTAATAAGTTCCATGCCTGATTATCCTTTGTTTGTGCGAATTCTCTACACAGATATTCTATAATCCAGGGCTGGTTGGGTTTGTTTTCACCACTATTTTGCGCAGCTTCCATCACAGAATGGAGCGTTGCCTGTCTTGCCGCAGTTACATAGGTACACTGTCTGCTTCTCCTTGACCTCGAAGGCAATCGGACTTTTACCGCTACCAAGATGGGCGCCATCACAGAAAGGCATCTTTGCTGATTTTCCGCAGGTGCAACGGTGGTAGTTGCCTGGTTCCAGTTCAAGAACTATCGGTCCGCTTGGCTTGGTTTCTGCTGATTCATTGTATTTCTCCTAAAGTGATAAGTCTCTTTTTGTTTAACGAATAATCGGCATCGTTACTTCCTGATCATCTCGATTTCCATGGTGATTGTTATCTCTTCGCCGACAGCAACGCCGCCCGTTTCCAGCGCAGCATTCCAGACCAGACCGAAATCCTTGCGATTGATCTTGGTTGTGGCAGTTGCACCTTTCCGGATATTGCCCCACGGGTCTTTGCTTTCTTTTGTAGGGCCTTCAACATCAAGAACAACTTGTTTGGTTATGCCGTGTAATGTCAAGTCTCCAGTGACTTTCAGCTTGTCCTTACCGGCCTTGGCAACTTTCTTCGATACGAAGGTCATTGTAGGGTATTTGGCCACATCGAAGAATTCAGCGCTGCGTAGATGCTCGTCACGCTTCTGGACATTGGTGTTGATGGAGTTGGTGTCAATGCTGACTTCTACTTTCGATTTGGTGATGTCTTTGTCGTTGATCTCCACGACTCCGGTGTGCTTGTCGAAGTTGCCTTTCACGTTCGATACCATGAGGTGCCTAACCTTGAAACCGACATTGGAGTGATCGGGGTCAATGGTCCAGGTTGTGGCAAATGCGAATGTCGGAAGGGCCAGGGCGATAATGGTGCTGATTGATACGATGATGTTTTTCATGACGTTTCTCCTTTAGTTTGATAATGGTTTAATGTTAAGCTATTTGCTTAAAAAAAAGCTTCTACGGTACTAACCTCCTTTCATGCCTAATTTTTTACACAATTGACCAAGTAATTCTTGTTCGTCCTCTTCAAGCGCAGCCATTTCCGTAACGATTGCTGCTTCAACATCCGCAAATACTTT
Source organism: uncultured delta proteobacterium (assembly GCA_963780945.1). Taxonomy (GTDB): domain Bacteria; phylum Desulfobacterota; class Desulfuromonadia; order Geobacterales; family Geobacteraceae; genus Geotalea. The sequence continues at coordinate 20,591 of CAWAFF010000082.1, forward strand.
GGCAATCAGGTCTGTCCCTGATTCTGTAAGGTTAATGGTCGGTGGACTACAAAGCAACTGAATCAATGTTCAATAGCTTAATGTTAAGCTATATTTTCTGGCCGACTCTGTCAACAGTTTTTTATTGGCGTCGGCAATTTGAAAACTTGCTCACTTGCCGGGCGACGCCACATATGCTGCGACTACTGCCTGGATACCTGAGTCGGAGCGGTTTTCGCAACGGCCAAGACACCATGCAACATAGTTTTCATAATGTCATTCCTCTGGGCGTAAATCCGGGGTTGCGGTCAATCGTGCTTGATAAAAGTCAGCAACACAATTATAGTTCGCGAGATATTGTCGTTATTTTTATGGCAATAGGAATGGTGGTAAGAAGTCACCCAGAAGGAAAAATAGTTATGAAGCGAACCTCAGTAATCCTCTTATGTTCTGCTGTATTGTCCCTCTCCGCCTGCACTGCCAAAAAAGAGAAGCCTAAAGCCAAGCCATCTGTACCGGTAAAGGTGGCACAGGCGGTGCAAAAAAACGTGCCGGTCCAGGTTAAGGCTATCGGCAATATCGAGGCCTATTCCAGTGTTGCCATAAAGTCACAGGTAATTGGCCAGATAGCGCGGGTCCATTTCTCGGAAGGTAGTGACGTGGAGAAGGGAGCTTTGCTTGTCAGCATTGACCCTGAGCCGTACAAGGCGACCCTAAGTCAACTGGAGGCCACTCTGGCCAAGGATCAGGCCCAGGCCAGATTCGCCCGTGAACAGGCGGATCGCTACGCGGGGCTGCTCAAGGAGGGGATCGTAACCGGACCAATATGATCGCTGCAGTCAAACGCCGAATCGCTGGCGGCTGCCTGTTGCTGATCGTGCCGCCATCCGGAACGCCAGAATCCAGCTCGGCTACTGCTCCATCCGGTCGCCGATTTCCGGCCGGACCGGCACGATCGCGCTGCAGCCGGGCAACCTGGTGAAGGCCAACGATCTGCCGATCGTGACGATCAATCAGCTCACTCCGATCTACGCCACCTTTTCCCTCCCGGAAAAACGGCTGGCTGAAATTAAACGGGCGATGGCGGCCGGCCAGTTGAAGATAGAGGCTGTTATCCCCAATGAACCGGGCAGCACCGAGGCTGGGACGATCAGCTTCCTTGATAATGCGGTGAATCCGGCTACCGGCACCATCAAGCTCAAGGGTGTTTTTGCCAACAAATCACGTAAACTCTGGCCGGGCCAGTTTACCGATGTGGTGATGACGCTGGGCTCCCGTCAAAATGCAGTAGTTGTCCCGACCCAAGCGATCCAGACCAGCCAGCAGGGTGAGTTCGTCTATGTGGTGAAGTCGGATAACAAGGTGGAGATGCGTCTGGTAACAGCTGCTGCAGCAGGCGAGGAGTCGATTATCGAAAAGGGCCTGGCCGCGGGCGAGACGGTGGTGACCGACGGCCAGCTGCGCCTGACGCCCGGGGCGGTTGTAGAGACAAAAGAGCGGTCGATGGGGTTGAAAAAGTAACAACCGGGTGGGCGCAAGGCCCACCCCTACAAAAACCGTATATTTTGCTGTAGAGGCGCCCTTTGCGGGCACCCGATTTCCGTGGTGGATGCGAACAGGATACCCGCAAGGGGTATTCCTACATTCGGAATTTTTCATGATATATAACCCTGAAATTCACCATCGCCGGTCAATACGGTTGCGCAACTATGACTATGCTAGCGGTGGTGCGTACTTCGTGACGCTGTGCACCTTTGGTTCCTGCTGTTTTTTCGATGTATATCCGCAATTACGGGAAATTGTTAACAGCGAATGGAATAATATTCCGAAAAGGTTTGCTAATGTCGAACTGGATGAATACATCACCATGCCGAACCATTCGCACGGAATCATTGTCATTTGTAGGGACACCCCTTGTGGCTATCCAGAAAATGGGTGTACAGAAACGTTTAATGTAGGGGCGGTGCCATACGCCCGCCCGGTTAGTTTGGGTGATATTGTCGGGGCGTTCAAATCGTTGTGTGTCAACGCGTGGTTGCGGGCGATAAAAACGGAAAACATCAATGCCAGAGGGAAGTTCTGGCAGAACAACTATTACGAGCATGTCATTCGTAACGAAGATGAAATGAACCGCATTCGTCAGTATATCGTTGATAATCCGTTACAATGGGCATTGGACAGGGAAAATCCGGTGATAGTCGAACAACCACAGAAAATAGAAAAATGGATGATTTGAAAAACCGGGATCGTAGGGGCACCCCTGGCGGGTGCCCTCAATGGCGTAGGCAAGAACAGTGAACATGGCAACAGAGCGGGCGCAAATCACCGCCCCAACAAATTTTGTTGGTGGGGTTGATTCGTAGGGGAACCCCCTGGCGGGTCCCCTCGATGGCAAAGGCAAGAACAGTGATCATGGCACCAGGGCGGGCGCAAGGCACCGCCCCTACAAATTCTAATGGCCATAAACTATATCCGGATTTCAACTTCATATAATAAGGGTAAGAAGGAATGAATATCGCGGATATCTTCATCCGCCGGCCGATCATGACCTCCCTGGTCATGATCGCCATCTTCATCTTCGGGGTGGTATCCTATCGCCTGCTTGCCGGTCAACGACCTCCCCAACGTCGATTTCCCGACTATCCAGGTCAAGTGCCAATCTGCCCGGCGCCAATCCCGACACCATGGCGTCGGCGGTGGCTACCCCGCTGGAGAACCAGCTCTCCACCATTGCCGGCGTCGATTCCATGACCTCCACCAACGGTGTCGGCACGACCAGGATCACCCTCCAGTTCAATCTGGACCGCGATATCGATGCGGCTGCCCAGGATGTACAGGCGGCCATATCCCTTGCCACCCGCTCTCTGCCGAAAAACATGCCGACGCCGCCGTCGTTTCGCAAGGTAAATCCGGCGGATCAGCCGGTCCTCTACCTGGCACTCAGTTCCCCCACCCTGCCGCTTTCCGCGGTTGACGAATATGCCCAGACCCTGATCGCGCGCCGCATCTCCACCATCAGCGGCGTGGCCCAGGTCAATGTGAACGGTTCGCAGAAATATGCCGTGCGCGCCCAGCTCGATCCGAAGGCGCTCGCCTCCCGCAGAATCGGCATCGACGAAGTGGCGACCGCAATCGACGCGGCAAACGTCAATCTGCCGACCGGGACTCTGGACGGGACAAAACAGGCCTATACCATCGAAACCAGCGGCCAGCTGTTCAAGGCGGCCGCCTACCGGCAGACCGTCGTGGCGTACCGGGACGGCTCGCCGGTCCGGCTGGAGGAGCTGGGGACAGGTGATCGACAGTGTCGAGAACACCAGGACCGCCGGCTGGTACAACGGCACGCGAGCCATCGTCCTGGCCATCCAGCGCCAGCCGGGAACCAACACCATCGAGGTCGTGGACAACGTCAGGAAGCTGCTCCCCGGATTCCGCAGCCAGATGCCGGCCTCGGTGGAACTGGACGTCCTGTTCGACCGTTCGACCTTGATCCGCGAATCGATGCATGACGTCAAGTTCACCCTGGTGTTGACCATCGGCCTGGTCATCATGGTGATCTTCCTCTTTCTGCGCAATCTCTCCGCCACGATCATCCCATCGCTGGCGCTGCCGATGTCCATCGTCGGCACCTTTACCGTCATGCATCTGCTCGGCTTCTCCCTAAACAACATTTCCATGATGGCCCTGACCCTGGCGGTCGGCTTTGTGGTGGATGACGCCATCGTCATGCTGGAGAATATCGTCCGGCACATGGAAAAGGGGGAGAGCGCCATGGAGGCCGCTTTCAAGGGCTCCAAAGAGATCGGCTTCACCATCATCTCCATGACCATATCGCTGGTGGCGGTCTTTATCCCGGTCCTGTTCATGGGGGGGATTCTGGGGCGCCTGCTGCACGAATTCGCCATCACCATCAGCGTGGCGATTCTGGTCTCCTGCTTCGTCTCCCTGACCCTGACCCCCATGCTCTGCAGCCGCTTCCTGAAACCTCCGGCGACTGAACATCACGGACGCCTGTTCCTGATCATGGAGCGTTTCTTCGACGGCATGCTGAATCTGTACGAGCGCTCCCTGAAACAGGTACTGCGCTATCGGCGGACGACATGGTCGTGACGCTGCTGATCACGCTGCTGACCGGCTGGCTCTTCACGATGGTTCCCATGGGATTCCTGCCGACCGAAGACACCGGCCGGCTCAACGCCGACACCGAGACAGCCCAGGGGACATCCTTTGCCGACATGAAACTGCACCAGGAGGCGGTGGCGGCCATCATCGCCAAGGATCCCAATATTGAAGGTTTCATGTCATCCATCGGCAGCGGTGGCGGTGGCAGCAATACCGGCCGTTTCTTCATGCGGCTCAAACCTCGCGCTGAGCGGAAACTCTCTGCCGACGAGATTATCCAGGAGTTGCGCCCCAAGCTTGCCAAGGTCCCGGGGATTCGCGTCTTCCTGAAAAACGTCCCCTCGATCCAGATCGGCGGCACCAGTTCCAAAAGCCAATACCAGTTCACCCTGCAGGGCCAGGATACGGATGAGCTGTACCGGTCCGCCACCGAGTTAGAGGTGAAGCTGCGGGAACTGCCGGAGCTGATGGACGTGACCAGCGACCTGCAGATCAGCAATCCGCAGGTGCATGTGGAGATCAACCGGGACAAGGTGGCGGCCCTGGGGCTCTCCGTACTCCAGGTGGAGGATGCGCTGTCTTATGCATATGGGTCGCGCCAGGTGTCATCCATTTTTGCCCCGACCAACCAGTACCAGGTGATAATGGAACTTGACCCGCTCTACCAGGGTGATCCGGCAGCGCTGAGCATGCTCTACATCCGTGGCAAAACAGACCAGCTGGTGCCGCTGGAAACCATCGCCACCATTTCCAAAACCATCGGCCCGCTGGCGGTCAACCATCTGGGGCAGCTGCCGGCGGTAACGATCTCATTCAATCTTCGCCCCGGAGTTGCCCTGGGTGATGCCATGAAGCTGGTGGACAAAATGGCCGGCACGCACCTCCCCCAGTCGGTCAGCACCAGTTTCCAGGGTACCGCCCAGGCGTTCAAATCCTCATTCAGCGGCTTATGGATTGCTGTTGGCCATGGCCATCTTTGTCATCTACATCGTGCTCGGCGTACTCTATGAAAGCTATATTCACCCGATCACCATCCTCTCCGGGCTGCCGGCCGCCGGTTTCGGGGCCTTGATTACCCTGATGATCTTTAAATGTGATCTGAATATCTATGCCTTTGTCGGGATCATCATGCTGATCGGCATCGTCAAAAAGAACGCCATCATGATGATCGACTTTGCCCTGGAAGCGGAGCGGACGGAAGGGAAGCAGCCGCTGGATGCCATTTATGAGGGGGCGATCGTACGTTTCAGGCCGATCATGATGACCACCATGGCGGCCCTGATGGGAACCCTGCCGATCGCCATGGGACTCGGCGCAGGCGGGGAGTCGCGGCAGCCGCTGGGCCTTGCGGTCGTAGGGGGGCTTGCTGACGTCGCAGCTGTTGACCCTCTACATCACGCCGGTGGTCTACTACTACATGGATCGGCTTCTGGCACGGGTGCGGCCACGAAAAAAGGTAGCGGCTGAAAGTGCCGCCGCTGCCGATGGTGAGTTGTAATGTGCCCATGTGGCAGCTGCTTATCTTAGCTATAAATTCTAAAGCGTGAACTCCTTCATGCTTGTTATGGGCGCCGGCAACGGCGCCCTTTTTTTTCAGATTAGTGACAATAGTTCTCTTGACAAGTCATTTCAGTTGATTGCCCTTCCCAAGGCAGTACAATTTAATTACGTCAACAACTTATCCAAAAGTTGCCGCCACACCATTTATACCTTCCGAAAAATCTATTTCTCCGGGGGACCTTAATGCCCACGCCTGACCATGAGCAGGAAAAGACACGCCTGGAACAGGAGTTGAGAATCCAGCGGCAAGTAGCGTTTGCCTCCGGACTCTTCCAGGGTGACGTCACCATCCACACCCTTCTGGAATCTCTCGCTGAGGGGGTAGTCATAATTGATAATTCCGGAACCATGTTGCTTGTCAACACCCGCGCTGAAAAGATGTTCGGCTATCACAGGAAGGAGCTCATCGGCAAGCCCCATGCCATGCTCATTCCTGAATCCTTGCGCAAGGTCCATGGGGAGCATGAGGCACATTTCTTTGCCGAGCCAAGGATCAGGCCAATGGGCCAATTGCTTAACCTTGCCGGACGCCGCCGGGATGGAAGCGAATTTCCCTTGGAAATCAGCCTCAGTTTCATTGAAACCGTCAACGGAGCTCTTGTTTTGGCCTTCGTCAGTGACATCACTCTCCGCAAGGAGTACGAGCTCCATCTTCATGAAAGCCAGGAGCTGTTTCAGATCCTGGTGGAAGGGGTAAAGGACTACGCGATTTTCATGCTCGATCCCCAAGGCAATATCCTGAGTTGGAATGCGGGTGCCGAGCGCCTGAAGGGTTACCAGGCGGAGGAGATTACCGGCAGCAACTTCTCCTGTTTCTATTCCGAAGAGGAACGTAATGAGGGCAAGCCCGCAGCCGAACTGGAAAAAGCCGCAGCTGAAGGGCGGTTTGAATGCGAGGGTTGGCGAGTGCGCAAGGACGGCAGCCGGTTCTGGGCCAATGTGATAATTACCGCACTACACGACGAAAACGGGAGCCTGCGGGGGTTCTCAAAGGTGACTCGCGATATTACCGACCGCAAGAGAGCTGAGGATGCCTTGCGCGTCAGCGAAGCGCGTTATCGAACCTTGTTTCTCGATAATCCGACGATGATCATTACCCTCGATGCGGACTGGACGATACTTTCAGCCAATCCCTTCGCTGCAAGTCAATTGGGCTACATGATCCATGAACTGGAAGGCCTGCCGATGCTGGAGGTGTTCCATGAAGACGATCGACCTCTCGTAGCCGAGCATTTGCGTGGGTGTTTGCAGAACCCCAATCGGGTGTACCGGTGGCAGTTCCGAAAGATGCGCAAGGACGGGAGCCTGCTGTGGGTGGAGGAAATTGCGCAGGCAGTGGAGGCCCTTAATGGCACTCTCAACATCCTGCTCGTGTGTCAGGATATATCCGAACGCAAGCGGGCGGAAGAGGAGATCGAAAGGCTGAATACTGACTTGGAGGCCCGCGCTGCCGAGTTGGAGGCAGCCAATCGTGAACTTGAAGCCTTCAATTACTCTGTTTCCCATGACCTGCGGGTGCCGTTGTCAGTCATCAAGGGATACACCCAGATAATTCAGGAATTGTGCAAAGATATAATGGGGGAGAAGTGCAAATCATACCTCCCGGAGATCCTTAAAAGTGTCTCGCGCATGACCGAATTAATCGATGCCTTGCTAAATTTTTCCCGTGCAACCCGAAGTGAATTGCGCCATGAGACATTCAATCTCAGTGCATTGGCAAAAGAAATAGTTGCTGAATTGGTGCAGGTTGCACCCGAGCGCCGGGTGATGATGAAGATTGCCGAAGGAATTGAAGTCAACGGAGATGCAAGCCTTTTGCGGGTAGCCCTGGCAAACCTCCTTGGCAATGCCTGGAAGTACACATCCCAACAGGAGGAAGCTGTCATCGAATTTGGGGTGACGAAGGTGGAGGAGGAAACCGCATACTTTGTCCGTGATAATGGACCAGGCTTTGATATGGTCGATGCGGAAAAAATGTTCGTCCCTTTCCAACGGTTTGCCGGAAAGGCAGAGTTTGCAGGGCACGGCATCGGTCTGGCGACCGTGGAAAGGATCATCAAACGCCACGGCGGCCGGGTTTGGGCAGAAGGGGCGCTGGGGAAAGGGGCAATATTTTACTTCACCCTGGCCAATGGCTGAAGAGTTCCATATGTCGATGCCTAAGCTTGCTCAGTACTCCTTGAGGTTGCTGAATTCGCCCCAGGCAAGGTAGGTTTTAGGCGACTCAACGAAGGCGTATATGTTTTCGACGATGCTCAGATGCTTCCGCTCCTCGGCGGCGATCATGAGCAGGATCTCGCGGGTTCCATCATCCTTTGCCTGTGCAGCCAGCTCTTCGTAAAGCTTGACGCCCTCCTCCTCTTCAGTCACCACATGTTTGTACGCATCGGGGTCTTCCTTCAGTTCGGCCATGAGGTCACGTTTTGCCAGTAGGGGTTGGAATATGCAGGCAGCCTCCTGCAACCCCTTGAACTGGGCCTTTTGGGGGTCGATACGCCCTTTCATCTCCACCAGGGCATCGTGGTGTTCCTGCTCCGCTGCCGCCAGCATGGTGAAGAGATTCTTCAACTCTGGAACAGCGGTGGTCGCCGCCAGTTTTTCGTAGCACCCCCTGGCTTCCTCTTCCATCTTGATTGCACAATCAAAAATGTCCATGGCATCTCCTCCTCGGTTGGTCGACTTTCCGCGGCTATCCCCGCCTCTCAATTGTAACATGTTTTCTTGCCGGTATAATTCCAGGGGTCTCTCTGTGGTTGACAACGAGGGGATAGGAGCCGGATCGGGTTGGGGGTTGCGATAAATTAACAATCGACTGTTGTGCGCAAAAATACGTTGTAAGTTTAAAAAAATATCGATATATTTAGACCTAATGAAAAAACAATCAGAATCTAAAGAGAGCGGCAAGCAGCCTGCCAATCATTCACCAAACAAAACCCCTTCACAGCCTGTGAGCCGTGCCTTCCCGATCGTCGGCATCGGCGCCTCCGCCGGCGGGCTGGAGGCCCTGGAGCAGTTCCTGGGGCATGTGCCGGAAGAAAGCGGCATGGCCTTTGTCATCGTCCAGCACCTCGACCCGACCCATAAGGGGATCATGGCCGAACTGCTCCAGCGCGCCACCGCCATGGAGGTTTTCCAGGTCAAGGACCGGATGAAGGTCAAGCCGGACTGCGTCTATGTGATCCCCCCCAACAAGGACATGTCCATTCTGCACGGTGTGCTGCACCTGTTCGAGCCGACGGCGCCCCGCGGCCTGCGTCTCCCCATCGATTTTTTCCTCCGCTCCCTGGCCGAGGACCGGCAGGAGCGCGAGCATCGGCGTGATCCTCTCCGGCATGGGCTCGGACGGCACGCTGGGGCTCAGGGCGATCAAGGAGAAGGCGGGGGTGGTCCTGGTGCAGGAACCGGCCTCGGCCAAGTTCGACAGCATGCCGCGCAGCGCCATCGGCGCGGGGCTGGCCGATATGGTCGCCCCGGCGGAGGAGCTGCCCGGCAAGATCATCGCCTATCTCCGGCACGCCCTCGCATCCTGCCCAAGACCGAGTTCCCTCTGGAGGAGAAGGACCAGAGCGCCCTGGAGAAGGTCCTGATCCTGCTGCGGGCCAAGACCGGCCACGACTTCTCCCTGTACAAGAAGAACACCGTCTACCGCCGGATCGAGCGGCGCATGGGCATTCACCAGATCAACCGGATCGCCGCGTATGTCCGCTACCTGCAGGAGAATCCCCAGGAGATGGAACTCCTCTTCAAGGAGCTTCTGATCGGCGTGACCAGCTTTTTCCGCGACCCGGCGGCATGGGAGCAGCTGCGGGACGAGGCCATCCCGGCGCTTCTGGCGGGCCGCCCGGCCGGCGGGGTGCTGCGGGCCTGGTCGGCCGGCTGTTCGACCGGGGAGGAGGCCTATTCGCTGGCCATCGTCTTCAAGGAGGCGCTGGAGCAGGTCAAGCCCGCGGAGAATTTCTCGCTGCAGATCTTCGCCACCGACCTGGACCGGGACGCCATCGACAAGGCCCGCCAGGGGTTCTATCCGGCTCAACATCGCCGCGGACGTGTCCCCCGAGCGGCTGCAGCGGTTTTTCATCAAGGAGGAAAACGGCTACCGGGTCGGCAAGGAGATCCGGGAGATGGTGACCTTCGCCACGCAGAACGTCATCATGGACCCGCCCTTTACCAAGCTGGACATCCTCGATCTGCCGCAACCTCCTGATCTATCTGACGCCGGAGCTGCAGAAAAAGCTCCTGCCGCTCTTTCACTACAGCCTGAATCCCGGCGGCGTCCTGTTTCTGGGGAGCGCGGAGACCGTCAGCAGCTTCACCGACCTCTTCGCGCCGCTGAACATCAAGTCGCGACTCTTCCGGCGGCGCGAATCCGTCCTGCCGGCCGAGCCGCTCGCGTTTCCCGCCTCGTTTGTCCCCGCCCGCCGGGCGTTCCAAAGGAGTTAATCATGCTGAAACCTGCAGTCAATCTCCAGTCGCTCGCCGACCAGCTGCTGCTGCAGCACTTCTCCCCGCCGGCCGTGCTGGTCAACGACAAGGGGGATATCCTCTATATCAGCGGGCGGACCGGCAAATATCTGGAGCCGGCGGCGGGCAAGGCCAACTGGAATATTTTCGCCATGGCCCGCGAAGGGCTCCGCTTCGAACTGGGGAGCGCCTTCCAGAAGGCGCTCCGGCAAAAAGAGGCGGTCACCGTCAAGGGGCTCAAGGTCGGAGACCGGCGGCAGCACGCAGATCGTCGATATCACGGTCCAGGCGATCGGAGAGCCGGAGGCGCTGCGGGGGATGGTGATGATCGTCTTTACCGACGTGGCAACGCCCGCCGGAAAAGAAGGCGCCGGGCCGCTCCAGGACCGCATCCGTCCGGCAGCGCCAGGGTCTCGCGAACTGGAGCAGGAACTCCAGCAGCTCCGCGAAGAACTGCAGACCACCCGCGAGGAGATGCAAACCTCGCAGGAAGAGCTCAAATCCACCAACGAGGAGCTGCAGTCCACCAACGAGGAGCTGCAGTCCACCAACGAGGAGCTGACCACCTCCAGGGAAGAGATGCAGTCCCTGAACGAAGAGCTGCAGACGGTGAACGCCGAGCAGCAGTCCAAAATGGACGAACTTTGCGCGGGTGAACGACGATATGAGGAACCTGCTCAACAGCACGGAAATAGTCACCGTGTTCCTGGACAACGAGCTCCATGTCCGGCGCTTCACCACCGGGGCGGACAAGCTCTTCAAGCTGATCCCCGGCGATGTGGGGCGGCCGCTTTCCGACATCGCCAGCAACCTGCTCTACCCCGGGATGTCCGAAGATGCACAGGAGGTGCTGCGGACGCTGGCCTTTTCGGAGAAGCAGATTGCCACCACCGACGGGCGCTGGTTTGCGGTGCGCATCATGCCGTACCGCACCATGGAGGATGTCATCGCCGGCGTGGTGATCACCTTTTCGAACATCACCGCAGCCAAGGCGCTGGAGGCGGAACTGCGCGAGGAGATTTCAAGGCTGAAGAAACATCTCCAGACTGAAGGCAAGGTTGTTTCCTGACAGCTTCGGTCTGTAAAAATAAATTACTGGGGATGCAATGATTATCGACAAAGACAGGGGCCGGTCAATCGACGAACTGCGTCGCCATGCTGAAGAGCGCTTGCTTGCGAAAATAGCTGAAACGCATCTACCCCGGACCAAGGAAGAGACGCAGCGGCTCGTCCATGAGCTTGAGGTCCACCAGATCGAACTGGAGATGCAGAACGCAGCATTGCGCCAGGCCAGGGACGAGGCGGAGCAGATCATGGAAAAGTACTCCGACCTCTACGATTTCGCCCCGGTCAGTTACTTCACCCTTGATCGCGACGGTGTTATCCGTGAGGTGAATCTCACTGGAGCCTCCCTCATTGGTGTCGAGCGCGCCAGGCTGCTCGGCCGCGCCTCGGACTGGTCCTTGCTGATGAAGCCAGGCCCGTTTTTTCTGAGTTGCTGGGGAAGGTGTTTGCGAGCCAGGGCAAAATATCCTGTGAGGTGAAGCTCAAAAGAGAGAAAAATCACCCACTCTTTGTGCAGATCGAGGCAGTGGCCGAGGCATCGCGTAAGGAGTGCCGTGTTGCGATCATTGATATAACCGAGCGCAGATATGCTGAAGATGCGCTCATGGAAAAACGGCGAACTCGAGGGGTCAACGGTTCTTTGGAAGTACGCATTGCCAAGGCAGTGGACGAACTGCGCCGGAAGGACGATGCGATCCTGCAGGACCGCCTGGCCGTTATGGGTCCGGTGGACTTCAACAATCCACACGTAGCACCACCACTCAGATTCACTGAGCTCCACCACAACGTACCCTTTCCATCACACCAGGCAAACAACAGGGAGCTTCAAAATACCACAGCAATGAAGTTAGTCCAAAAACATATACAACCATAAATCACTTAAAATTCTCCAGGTCTGACCGAAGGTTTCAGCATTTCCATGCGAGGTGATAGCCACTCCACTCCTCATCAAAAAAGTAAAAGACAAAATTGATGCTGCTCCACTCGAAGCTCCACCCAAAAGCCGAATTGGCTATCCAAATCAAACACGCTACTCCTCAATACTAGCCTGAATTCCACTAACGCACTCATCAACAAAATACATAAATACATCAATCTGGAACAGCTTCCAAAAACGACAACATAACCATAATTCGTCATCCCAAATCCAGAAGTGCTCAACTTGATTGTTTGACCCGTACTTTACCACCAAGGGGCCGGATAAGGGGACAGGGCTCGGCCTTTTCATGTCGAAGACCATCATCGAGAAAAACATGGGAGGGACCCTGAAGGTGCGCAATGTCGGGCGTGGGGCTGAGTTCAGGATCGAGGTCTGACCTTGCCGTGTTGCCGCTCCCTCGAAAGCCCAACGCACTTCAAGGATTATTTCCCTTTCACGCGCTCTTTGAGCCAAGGGGCTCAACCTGATGCCGTTGTCGGTCATGAGGAACTGACAGACCGTATTCGAGTGCGCCATGCCCCGTGATTTCAATATCAGCAGGGTGCGGAACCGTACATAATTTTCTTCCACGTCGCGCAACAGGATCCAGGTATCAATGAGTGAGGGGATCTCCTCTTCGGTGGGCACCCCGGTTTTCTCCTCGCGGGTCAGATCCGTGAACATGGTGGTGATGGTACGCATCTTCAAGAAATCGATCAGGCGCGTAATTACCGATTTGGCCTGCTGTGCAGAGCCGACATCCGTCAGGGTGGGCATCGGGTCGACGATGACCACTGCCGGTCGGAAATCCTCGATTACGCGGTACATGGTGAGCAGGTGTGTTTCAAGCCCGAACATGGAAATGCGTGAAGTATGAAGCTGCAACAGTCCGTTCTCTATCCATTTTTGCAGATCGAGGCCGATGGATTTCATGTTATGTACCGTTTGGGCCGCGGATTCCTCAAAGCCGAAATAGGCGCAGCGCTCACCGCGACGACAGGCTGCATCGATGAATATTTAATCACGAATCGTTCATTTCCTCTCAGGGGTCCCTAAATAAAATTCGTTGTCCCACCGGAATAGCCCTTGTATCCATCATTCATGAATTCCCCAATTCCAGATAGAATAAATTCCCCCAAAAAGTTTGTGCTCAAGCCTTATAGATGTTATCGAAATACAAAAATGTGATGCCTTTGTTATCGATGAAAAGGGATATTTGTCAATGCAACCCTCTATTTCATCACGCGTATCTGTCGCGCTAAAGTTTTACCGTTACACGGTAATAAATTGAATAGCAATGACAATATTCCTCCATGCCCCAGCAACGTATTGTTCCCGCCCGTTTCCGCCATGAATACCGTCGGCCTCCAGCCCCTTCAACCAATGAACAACCGCAACTCCAATTCGCGGTGTTCATATGATAATTGGCTGGAAGATGGATTATGAATCGCCACCGTTTTGTTTGAATGGTGCTATGGTCAGCTTGATGAACCATCCCATGATTTTGATTTGGAAGTCCTGTTTTAAATTAAAGTTAAGCGGTCGAGAAAGACCGGATCGATCGGTACTGGAGGTTATGCCGAATTGAGGCGAAATTGCGTTTGAATTTTTCGTTCAATCCTCCACACAAAAACCCCGGCTAAGTTTTCCAAAATGTCGCGTTAACCAAAATGCATCGCAAAAATCCACAACCCACATTGCCGCACAAAAATGACGTTTCTCGGCAACTCACCGCCGGTATCTCGTCAACCCTAAATGCCTGTATGCTTTTTTCGATTTCGATGACATGTTCCTCCCAGATTCGGATAATCTTCTCCTCGATGTTTTTCGGCAATTGAAAGTTTATCAAAAGTATATATCTGTGACAACCAAATTGTTCAGTGAGAATGTCCCGCCTTGCCGGAAATTCCATGGATATGTCCGCTGTCGATTTTCCCGCGGCTATTGTATTTAATTTGTTCTTTTTTTAATACTCCTATGAATTGAAGGGCAATGAAATTTTCCGAACTCGTAGATATCAGCCAAATACGTGAATTTGCGAAAACTTAACTTCTTTACCGGCGGCGACTGCCATAATCGATTGAAAGGAAATGTCCCTTCCGCCGCCGGCTGGCAATCATCTGTGCACCCATTTTCACGGGTCGACCCGGTAGCGCAGCCGTTATCGGAGAGCGATCTGCCTCCGGCCTGTTCAAAAGAGCTGATTTAACGTATACAAATGCAAGAACGGTCTGATTCGCCGTGCCCATCAACATCGGCGGGGAGCACGTTGCCAACTTCTTTACGGGCCAGTTCTTTTTTGAGTCGCCAGATGAGGAATATTTTCTACACCAGGCGGAAGAATTCAGCTTTGACAAAGACTCTTATATTGCAGCGCTAAACAAAGTTCCGATTTTTTCAGAGGACAAAGTAAGAGGGATGATGGAGTTCTTTACGCGCCTGGCTCAATTGATAGGTGAAATGGGACTTGCCAGGAATAATCTGGGGGAGGCAAATCGGGAATTGCAGGAAAAAATTGCCGAGCGCAAACAGATGGAGGGTGAGATCGAGCGGCTGAACACCGACCTGGCGGCCCGGGCGGCCGAGCTGCAGGCCGCCAATCTTGAACTAGAGGCGTTCAACTACTCCGTTTCCCATGACCTGCGGGTACCGTTGTCAGTCATCAGTGGCTACACCCAAATAATTGAGGCAGTTTGCAGCGATGTCATGGGAGAGAGGTGCAAAGCATACCTTCCGGAGATCTCCAAGGGGGTCTCGCGCATGACTGAATTGATCGATGCCTTGCTCAATTTCTCCCAGGCAACCCATAGGGAATTGCGCCGGGAGACCTTTGATCTCAGTTCGGTGGCAAAGGAAATAGTAGAGGAATTGGTTCAGGTTGCACCAGAGCGCCGGACGACGATCAAGCTTGCAGAAGGAATTGAAGTCAGCGGCGATTCAAGCCTTTTGCGGATAGTCCTGGGAAACCTCCTTGGCAATGCTTGGAAATACACTTCCCAACAGGAAGAAGCTGTCATCGAATTCGGGGTGACAACAGTTGGGAAGGAAACAGCATACTTTGTCCGTGATAATGGACCAGGCTTTGATATGGCTGATGCGGAAAGACTGTTCGCCCCTTTCCAGCGCCTCGCCGGCAAGGCTGAGTTTGCAGGGCATGGTATCGGTCTGGCGACTGTGGAAAGGATCATCAAACGTCACGGCGGGCGAGTATGGGCCGAAGGTGACCTGGGGAAGGGGGCGATATTTTACTTCACCCTGCCCAACGGCGGAAGGGAAGCAGACCGTTGCCGTTAAAATTACCCTTACTTCCCTCGTTTCTTGCCATTGTCAGAATCAAGATCACGCCGTTCCCTCGGCTCTTGCGTGTTGGCTTCGCTTACGCTGAGAGGCCTGTCCAGTAACGATTTCCCGTCCAATACTTCGATTGCCTTCTGAGCATCTCCATCCGATGCCATTACCACGAATGCGAAACCCTTGGGTTTTTTGGTTTTTGAATCAGTTACAAGGTCAATGGACACCACTTCGCCAATTCCGGTAAAGAGACTCTTGATGTTTTCCTCTGTTGCTTTGAACGGAATATTTCGTATATACAGTCTGTTACCCATGCTTTATAGCTCCTTTCTTTCTTCGAATAGTAAATAAAAGGGGCCTGCCCAAGTCCCCAAGTGCAGTATAATAACACAAAAAATTGCATGTTGCCGCTAAACTCTACGAGTGCCGGAAGTTGTCTTAAATTGGCAATATCAGATATATATATATCTATTCAGCCGGTAGAAGCGTAAAGTAGGTCGATGACCTGGCATCACACTCATTCCCCCTAGTTCCTTTGGAACCCCCTCCTTTTCCGAATCACCTTCATCCACCTCTTTTGTCAAACCCTCTGGAACAGTCTGCACAGTTCCTTTCTGAGAATACCGTCAACTGAAATTTTTCATCATGGCTGGACGCTTGGACTACTTAGAATAAAGGACAACTAGTGGGCCTTGGCATACTGATTGGTTATTTCGCAAAACAGGATGAAGCCCGGAAATCTCTCCGGAAGCTGGCACGGCAAGGATTCAGCCGTACCGCCTTATTACATAAAGATGCGAACGGAGATATTCATATTGCAGACCCATTCCTCTGGCGCCGTGCCCTCGGAGTAATCCTGGCGGCCTGCCTGTCCGGGGGGATTGCCGGAATTACCTCTCTGCTTCTGCGCTGGCCAGAGTCCCTTTCAGTCACGACCAGTTCCTTGATTGTCACCGGTGCCATGATCGGCGGCCTGGCAGCTGGTCTATGGCTGCGCCGGTCCAGATATGGAATTGAGCCAGGAATCATCCGTGATAATGGCCGCTGGCTGGTGCCCGGGGAATCGGTCCTGATTCTCAAGGCCCCAGTGGAACTTTTGCAACGTCCTGTGGCAATGCTGCGGGAAACCAGCGAGATTCCTCCGACCCTGTTCATAATGCACCCCAAGCGCGAGCGGCGTGCAGCGGCGAGGGGCCACGAAGTAAAGCTGTCCTCGGTGCAGATTCTCGAGCATGCCCGTCGCCATGCCGGTGAGCAGCAGGTGGACCCGAGTCCACAGCACACAACCGAACTGCTCATGCGTCTCAAACAGTCCCGTCAATGGGTTCGTGACGTTTGCGCGGATCTCACCGCCGCCAGTCGCCTGGAACAGAAAGCCACCCCGGCTGCCGATTGGATCCTTGATAATGAATATATTCTGGAGGGGAATGCCCGCGATGTCCTGCTGAACCTTCCCCGGCGCTTTTACCAGCAGCTGCCAACCCTGGCCTCTGATCCCAACCGGGGACTGCCATGCATCTACGGCCTGGCCAAGGACCTGGTCTCCCACAATGAGCTGCGCCTGGAACGGGAGAATATCCAGGCGTTTATTGAGACCCATCAATCCATACGCACGCTGACCATAGGCGAACTCTGGGCCATTCCCCAGATGCTGCGTA
>CAWAFF010000083.1:0-13946 GCA_963780945.1 uncultured delta proteobacterium
CATCGCCCAAATCCCTTTAGGGCCTTTGATCGACCGGCTCGGCAGTCGGTTGGTCATAAGCGGCTGCGGGGTCCTCACCGCAATGGGCGGCATTCTCTTCTCCCAGGCAGAAAGCCTGTCCAGCGCCATGGCAGCACGGGTCCTGATCGGCATCGGCGGCACTGCCCCTCGGTGCTCATGGCCACCTTCACCATTTTCAGCCACTGGTTCAGCAAGCAGGAATTCGGACGGGTCTCCGGTTTTATGGTCGCCGTTGGCAACCTGGGCAATCTGGCGGCTACTGCGCCACTTGCTCTGGCGGTGGCAGCCTCTGGCTGGCGCACCTCATTTTTCCTGATCGGCATCGTTCAGGCGCTGGTAACGGTGCTGGTATACGCCATGGTTAAGGATCGGCCGCCGCTGGCTGCCCCTGTTGGAACTGACCATGTCCAGGCGCCGCCATTCGGCATGCTGGCTGCCTGGCGCAAAATCTTCACCAACGCTGATTTCTGGTTGCTTGGGGCAATTTCCTTCTTCTGGTATGGCAATTATCTGGCTTTGCAGGGGTTGTGGGGAGGGCCTTACCTGATGGAGGTGATGCACCTTTCCCGTGCCGTTACGGGCCAGATGCTGATGTTTACTTCGCTGGGCTTCATCTGCGGCAGCCTGGTTACGGATACCCTCGCTCGCAAGGTGTTTCGCTCTTATAAGAAGACGCTGCTGGCAGGGCAGATGGTCCTGCTGGCCCTGATGTGCATCTTTTTTGGCGTGGCCGAACAGCTGCCGCTGCCTCTAGTTGCCGCCGTCTTCTTTGCCATCGGTCTGGCGGTGTCAAGCGGGGTCATGATCTACCCGATCATTCGCCTCATGTTCCCGGTACCAGATCGTCGGGACACGTGCTCACCTCCCTCAACTTCTTCGTGCTGATGGGGGCGGCGGTGACACAACAGGTGATGGGGCTGATAATTGATTCTATAAACAGGGGGATGTGGGGATTCCGCAAGCGTACCATGCCGCTTTCGTCTTTCCGGTGGCAGGGTTGGCTGTCGCCATCATTCTCTTTTTCTTTGCCAGGGACTATTCAGAAAAATTATAGCGGTTAGGGAATGGGTTTAGCGTAACGGTGCGAAGAGGTACTCCAGGCCGTTGACCTTGATCTCGTAAATGGTGCGCAGCTGGTCACCCAGGGTTCCTTCTGGAAAACCTTGGCGGGCAAACCAGACCACGTATGGCTCGGGAAGATCGATGAGCCGAACTCCCTGGTACTTGCCAAAGGGCATCCTGGTTCTTGCCAACGCCAGCAGCGCCTCCGGGTTGAAGCCAGGCGGGTCAATCATTGAAGCTCCTCAATTGCCGAGACGAAAGCAGCCATAGTTCTTGCCTTTCGCAATTGCTTGATTGATTTCTCCAGATGGGGATCCTCAACGAAATTGAAAACCTCCTTTATTTTCGACAACACCTGCGACTCTCCGCAAAAAAACCCCGTATATCGTGCCAGCAAATCCTGCAGATAGCGTTGCATTGTTGCCGACCGTTCAGCCGGGTCCGGTTCTTGGGATTGAACTTCTCCCGCAATCTGTGAAAGAGGAGCGGGTCGGCAATGGCCCCCCTGCCGACCATCAAGCCGGCGGCGCCGGTCTGCTCTAAGATGCCTAGGCCTGTCGCGGCGGTTCGAATGTCGCCATTGGCAATAACAGGAATTGGGGTTTCCCTGACAACGCGGGCGGTAATGGCATGATCTGCCTGCCCCTCGTATCTTTGGACCACGGTGCGCGGATGCAGTACCAGAAAATCCACCCCAGCCTCCTCAAAAAGGGGGAGCAGCCGGAAAATCTGTTCAGGATCGTCAAAACCGGAGCGCAGCTTCAAGGAAAAGCTGCCGTTAATAGCCTGGCGCAGGGGGGGGATAATTTCCGTCAGGTGTTCGGGATGGTGGAGTAATCCACCGCCGGTCGGGCCGGAGGTCATGCGTCCATAGGGACAACCAAGGTTGAGGTTGATGTGGACAGCCCCGGCTGCCTGGGCCGCCTCGGCAGCCGATACCAAGGCGTCCCGGCCGTGGCCGATCAACTGCACCACCAGAGGCACGTCCTTCTCCACGGCCGCAATCTCCCGCAGATCACCTGCAGAGATGCGCCGGGCCGGGGCAGCGGAGTTGACCCTGATGAATTCGGTAAAGACAGCATCCGGACGGACCCAGTCGATGAAGAGGGAGCGCATGGCCCGGTTGGTTACTCCCTGCATCGGAGCCAGCATCAACGGTCTCGCCCCCGGTTGCCAGGGGAGAGACCGGCTTTTCAACAATTTGCTAGAGGATTTCAACGAGCTCGAACTCATAGGTGATATTTTCACCGGCCAAGGGATGATTTGCATCAAGCATTACCGCGTCGTCCGATACTTCCACTACCGTTACTTCCATCACTTCATCGTCATCACCGGTAAATTCCAGTTCCTGTCCGACTTCAGGCGTGATTTCAGCGGGAATCTGGTCGCGGTTGATGCTGAAGACCTTTTCTTCGTCATATTCGCCGAAGGCCTCTGCTGCCGCGATGGTTAAGGTTTTTTTCTCGCCTGGTGCCATGCCTTCCAGTGCTTCCTCAATCTGTGGGAAAAAATCCTCTTCGCCGAGGGTCAGCTGCAGCGGGCCATGTTCGCAGCCGCAGCCGTCATCATCACAGCCGCCATCATCGCAGCCGCAATCATGTGAGTCTTCGGCAGTTTCATAGGTGGTATCGATGACGGTACCATCCTCAAGTGTGCCGGTGAAATTGATTGTTACCTTGTCTCCCTTTTTTGCCAATGCCATTGATGCCATCCTTATCTTTTTGGTCTAGGCCGTGGGCCTGCCCTTGAATTTACGGATTCCGTCCTCATAAATCCAGTAAAATCTGCAGAGCTGGTGATTGAACAGTTATTGATTCTTCGGCCAAATGACATCGTGTAAAAATCGTTTAATAACGGCCCAAGAATGCCGATATTTTAAGAGGAAATACAAATCAGCGCGGTAAGGCCATTGTCTCTGCAATAGTGCCCCTGTTGCCACTTGCTTTTGTGCCAAGTGTAGGTACACTTCTGGGAAAATTACTATGGAGGCATATATGCCAGCAGAAAGAAAAGATGTGGTAACTTTCAAGGGAAAACCGGTAACGCTGCTCGGTCCGGAACTTAAGGTCGGGGACCCGGCTCCAGACTTTGTCGTTATGGACAATAGTCTCACACCGGTCACCCTTGCCACTTATAACGGCAAAATCAAGGTGATCAGTGCAGTACCATCTTTGGATACGCCGGTCTGCGAGATGGAGACCAGGCGGTTCAATCAGGAGGCGGCGACACTGCCGGACAAGGTAGTGGTGCTGACAGTGAGCCTGGATCTTCCCTTTGCCCAGAAACGTTGGTGTGGAGCGGCAAACATCGACCGGGTAATAACGCTTTCCGATTACCAGGATCGCTCATTTGCCACGGCCTACGGTGTGCTGATCAATGAGCTGAAACTGTTGTCCCGTTCCATCTTCGTCATCGATGAAAGTAATGTCATCCGCTATATTCAGCATGTTCCCGAGGTAACCCAGGAGCCCGATTATGCCGCAGTCATCGGTGCTGTGAAAAAACTTATCTGACGCCTGGCCAGGTAGATCCCAAAAAAGGAAAAAAGCCCCTCCTGGTAAGGTGGGGCTTTTTTCCTTTGAAAGTAGATAGTTTAAATCAGGGTTTGGTGTCATCGTCGGTGTAACGGTCGATGAAGATTTTCTTGTCGATCCTGTCCAGGCCATAGGCAATCAGGCGCAAGCCAAGCATGATCAGGATTAGCCCGGCAATGACACCGGCTGCACTCCGAAAGACCAGCAAAAAAGTGCCGATGGTGAAATAGAAAACGCCGAGCAGTTGGCATTTATCCTGTTTTTCCTTTGCCTTGCGCGAAACGGTGAAGGCGTAAAACTGATAGAAGACTACCGTGAGCATCATTAGCGCCAAGTTTGCAATATATGTTTTCAAGGTGAACCCCTTTTTTATTGCCTGTCATTTCCGTGAGGTAGCAATGATATTACATTCCTGCTGATTGCGCTTTAAAAAAACTGCTCATTGGAGAACCCTTGTAAAGCTTGGTGATGGAGTTTGCATTCCTGTTTTAGGGCATGCATCTCTGGCCAAAAGTTGCTATAGTACGACGAGCTGTTTTGCAAGCAGATCAAGGTGGTGGACTGATGGACGTAATTTTAAACGAATTTGAGGTGCGGGTGCTTGGTTGCCTTGTGGAAAAAGAACTGACCACCCCTGAATATTATCCGCTTACTCTGAATGCTCTGACCAATGCCTGTAACCAGAGATCCAACCGCGACCCCATTTTAAGCCTGGACGAAGCGGAAGTGGTCAGGGCTCTTGACAGCCTAAGGTTTAAACAGCTGGCGCTTCTTTCTGCGGAAGGAGGACGGGTGCCGAAGTATCGCCACGCGCTGGTGGAAAAATTTCGTCTTGACCCACCTGAACTGGCGATGTTATGCGAACTGCTCCTGCGCGGCCCACAGACAGTGGGTGAACTGCGGACCAGGGGCGAGCGGATGCATCCCTTCCCTGATCTTTCTGCCGTTGAAGATGTGCTGGGAGAATTGATGGCGCGGACTCCACCTTTTGTGGTCAAGTTGCCACGGCAGGCGGGAAGGAAGGATTGCCGTTATGCCCAGCTCTTTGCCGGTGAGCCCCAAGTAGAGGCTGAACAGCCGGCCCCGCCGGAAGGAGCCCGCCTGAGGTTAAATGCCGAGAACGAGCGCATTATGCAAATGGAACAAGAGGTTACGCGCCTGAGGGCAGAGGTTGCAGAGCTTCGGCTTCTGGTTGAAGAATTCAAATCACAGTTCGAGTAGAGAGTATGGATACTGGACCATCTAAATATAAAGAGCCGGCGTTTATTGAAACCATTGCCGCCATACTGGCTGACCGTCCGCAGCAAGCCATTCCTGCCGATCGTCGCACCCCCGCTGCTGTCGCACTGATCATGCGCCAGGGATGCGCCGGCCCGGAGGTGCTTTTCATTGAAAGGGCCCATCATGAAGGGGACCCCTGGTCAGGTGACCTTGGTTTTCCCGGCGGCAAAGTTGAAGTTTTTGATGCAGATCCCTTAACTGCTGCGCAACGCGAAGCGAGGGAGGAGATCGGCATTGACCTGACTGCAGCCCGGTACCTGGGCTGTCTTGCAGAAATCACCGGCGCCACATTGCCGGTACGGGTGACCTGTTTTGTCTATGCCCTTGATCAAACACCGGAACTGAGTTTGAACAGGGAGGTTCAGGATGCTTTCTGGGTGTCCCTTGCCGATCTCAGAGACAGGAATCGTCACGTGCTGGCCTCGGTACGCATTAAGGGAAACTTGGTCCCTCACCCTGCCATAATGCTGCCGGTGCCGGGCAAGCCGCCCCTTTGGGGATTGACCTACCGGCTGGTGCAGCACTTCGTTACCCTGCTACCCCCACACCTTTGATCATGCCCGTTTCCTGCTCGAAATATAAATTTCCCTCTGTTGTTTGAGGTTAAAATTTTTAACAGGAGCAGATGTATCGCGTTCCGCAAAGGATTCCCGGTCTCGGCAGTAAGAAGGCGAAGATCATTTACAGTCCCCCCTTCAGCGGCAGGCAGGCCACTGCCTTGGCCATTTTTGAGCCCAGCATTGATCTACAGGAGGAGAAGTTAAGATGACACCCAGTAAAGAAGAATTGGCCCTGACCATTGACATGGCAGACTGGGAGCTGCTGCGGTCCCACCTGGAAAGGGACGGGCTGATCCTGGTAGCTGCCGATATGGATCTGGCCGAAACAGGATGGAGGATAGCCACGGATGACTCAACTACCATCGGCGGCTGGATCGAAGCCGGGAAGATCGGCAAGCCATCTGCTGCCCAGATTGCCCAGTGGAATGCAGATAAAGGCAAGCAGTTTCAGATGCTTATAATAAGCCCCTACATCCTCTTTCAGGATAGGAAGCTCAGCGTACAGTAAACTGGGAGGAGCAGTCATGGTTGATGAAACAACGATATCCTGTTCAAGATGCAGCGCCGTATGGCAAAAAAGCGGGGCCACTAACTGCTGGAGCGGTACACCCGAAACCGCACCCCCTAAGCCGGGGAACTGCCCATCGGTGGCCTACGGTGATATAATCAGCGAGTCATTCAGGGAATACACCGGGGACAGTGAAGACGCCAGAATGGCACAGGTTGCGGCCCGGGTGGAAGGGCTCTGTTATCTGCCGGTGCCAGGGAGTGATGCGGTCAACGCCCGTTGGACAAGGGTTGAGGATACCATCGCCTTTGCCCGCCTCATGGGCTATAAACGGATCGGCATTGCCACCTGCATCGGCCTGCTCGAAGAAACCGACCGGCTGGTTACGATCCTCAAGGCCCAGGGGTTCGAGCCCCAAAGCGTCTGCTGCAAGGCCGGCAGTATCGACAAGAATGAACTGGGGCTCAGCGAAGAGGACAAAGTCCGCCCCGGCACCTTCGAGCCCGCGTGTAATCCCATTGCCCAGGCGGAAATCTGCAACCGGCTGGGCTGTGACATGAACATCATCGTCGGCCTCTGCGTCGGCCATGACATGCTCTTCAACAAATACTCAAAAGCGCCGGTAACGACGCTGGTGGTTAAGGACCGGGTTACAGGCCACAATCCGGCGGCGGTCCTTTATGGGCAGAACTTTTATTATAAACGGTTACAGAAACAGCCGGTAATTACTACCGAGGAATAGCATGCACAGGCAAGGGCCTTGCCGGTGTGCCAGACCAAAGGCCCTGATCCTTTAATCCACATTTTTGACCCGGTCAATCTTCCATACCCCATCTGCTTTCAGCAGAGAATACTGGAGGTGGTAAACCTCCTCC
This sequence comes from uncultured delta proteobacterium, assembly GCA_963780945.1. Classification (GTDB taxonomy): domain Bacteria; phylum Desulfobacterota; class Desulfuromonadia; order Geobacterales; family Geobacteraceae; genus Geotalea. The sequence continues at coordinate 6,842 of CAWAFF010000083.1, forward strand.
TTCTTCCCTTTGGTAATGGCACCGGTCTTTCGGTCTTCCCACCAGAAGCGCCAGCGCTCAATGGTGTCCACTGTTGCCGTATCTTTCTTGGTTCCGGACCCGGCCGCTTTTATTTTAAATTCCAGGATTTCGCTCTTCATGACATTGTCAGCCGCTCGTAGTGCCTGGACGATGGGAAAAATTCGCTTCAACTCGTTTTGGGTGACAACTGGCTCGAGACGTTGCAGGTCAAGGGAGACATAGACCGCCTGAACAACACTGCAATATTCCTCCACTGCCTTGACCAGTGCCGGCTCTTTTTGCCTGCTACAGGCAAGGCATAGGCATATGACGGTAATGGAGAGTAAAAAAAACTTAAATTTTTTCATGGTAGCCCCTGAATATCAGCGTGAAAGCATTTCGGTATGGATGCTGAGGCCATGGCCGAAGCCAAAGAACAGAAGCATCATACCGCTGAGCGAGATAACGGCCAGCCATGCTCCCCGATTTCCGGACCAGCCCAAGGTGATGCGCAGATGTAGATTGGCGCTGTAAACCAGCCAGGTAATCAGTGACCACGTCTCCACCGGATCCCAGCCCCAGTACCTTCCCCAGAGGCCGTAAGCCCAGATGGCACCGCTGCCGATCATTACCGCATGGGCAAAAACCCCGAACAGTATCAATCGCAGCGACAGCTCATCAAGTAGCTGAAAGTCAGGCAGTCTGTCTCTGCCAACCTTTTGCAGGAATTTCTTGGTCAGATACATGGAACCTGCGGCAAAGGCCGTGACATAGGAGCAGAACGCCAGCCAGGCAAAAGTGACATGGACATAGATCCACTTGCTGCGGAAGGCCGGTTCCAGGGGTTGCAATTCTGCTCCTGTCTGGATGCCGTTGCCCAGTAACAGCAGGGCGATGGGGGCAACTGCAGGGGCGAAAGAACGGCTGGCTGGAAACAGCAGCCGGAGGCAGAAGCAGATCAGCATCATCACCCAGGCCCCGGAAAGGGAGTTTTCGTAAGTATGCATCACTGGTAGATGGCCGGTTTCCCACCAGCGGCAAATGATGGCGGCTGAGTGGAAGATGAAGCCTGTCCCTGCTGCGATGCTTGCCCACGACTCTAACCGATTTTTTTTGAAAATCACGGTGACCAGCAGCATGAGAAAAGATGCTGCATAGCCCGCTATGGTTACATAGAGAAAAATACCCTCCCAGTAATTCAAATCTCCTCCTTGGCCGGCAGTGGCTTACTGCCTGACAGCATTTCGGCTAGTTTCACCATTTCCCGCTCCAGGGATGCCGGATAATACCTGCTGGTTCCCTGCAGACGAAAGCTTGAGCCATCGTCGCCGGCTTGAATGCTCAGTACAATTCTCCGCTCATTGCTGAGAAAGCGGACAAAAAGCGCCATGGTCAACAGCAGCAACCCGGCCATCAATATCACCAGCCCTGGCTCTTTGCTTATTGACAATAGTGCCCAGTTTTTAAGTTCTGCGAATTGGATGGTATAGCCGGCAAGCTGCTGTTTTTCTCCAGGAGCCAGCAACGCCCGGTGCAACACCTTTTCGCCCTCCAGGATCTTTATGAGGAGGCGCGGATTTTTTACTTCTCGCGAAAGCGTGCCGATTTTGCCATCTTTTTCGTCAAATTCGGGGAAGAATACAACAAACAGCTTCAAGTCCGGCGATTCCAGCGGGAAGTAGTCCCCATCCTCATGGCGCAGATTCAGATGATAATCGAAAGGTGTACCGGGTAAACCGTTTATGACAAGACGGGGGGAAAACCCGAATTGCTGCAGGCTAAACTGCAATCCCGCAACCGTTGCCGGTGCATTGACCTTGAACGGGTAAATGTGGTCCCGGCCCTGGATGACGTGCAGGACACCGCTGAAATCATATTTGAAATGTCCGTCCTTATAAACTGCCTCAAGGTTATCCACTTTGACCTGGGCGGGAGGAAGAGCCGCAATGTTGCCGGTATATGATTTGCCAACCGCTTCATGGAGCGGAAGGGTGATTCCCTCCGTCAAAATCAGCTGGCCGTTGAAACTCGTCAGATAGGAAACCACTGCTGCAACAAGACAAATGACCAGCGCGCCGTGGAAGGCGACCGAGCCCCAGAACCCGAGGCCCGCCCCTTTTTGGGCCGTGAGCTGGCCTGTCTGACTGATTCCAGCTTCTACCCATCCCCTGCTGCGCAAGGCTACTGCGGCAACATCAAGGGCCTCTTGCGAAGAAATTGGTAACAGTCCTTCAACGGCAAACGAAAAACAATTGTCTTTGCTGAGTGCGGTAGCTTTGTACCGTTCCCAGCCGAACATGCGGCGGATGGTGCAGCTGAGAGTCGACAGGGATAAAAAGAGGGCGAGGACGGCAAACAGCGGGCTCTTCACCAGTTCCGGGGTGGAGATGTGCGAAGCCAGCCAAAAGAGGGTTGGCTTCTGCACCTCCAGGGTTTCCCATTCCTCGCTGGTGAGAAAAGCCTGGCTGGGCAGAAAGGCAGAGCCGGCCAATGCTGCTACCATCAGCAGCATCAGCATTATGGCAAGGGTGCGGGATGTCAGGGTATCGATTACTGAGGCCATACAGCCTTATACTTCAAAGCCATAGATGCCACAACCAATTGTTGAACCATTACCAGTAACTGTAGTTGGCATTCTTGCCCGAGTTTTTGTTGCCGTTGTGGTTGCCGCTGCAGCTGGAGACGTTGTTGTTGCCCTGGATCGTGTAACAGGAAACAGGGTTATTGGTGTCGGAGTAGCCGTAACCGGCCCAGCTGGCGCCGTTGAGGAACCTTTTCTTAACCCCGGTCATTTCGGTACGGCCGCTGGTGAAGGTGATGTTGGTGCCGTGGATGCCGCCGACCTTGTCGCCGCCATGGCAATGCTTGCACCAGATTTGCCAGCCCACCGGCAGCCAGTTCTGCGGCTCTACAAACAAGCCGTTGCCGACGCAAATCAACTCGTTGTGATCGACCTTGGACTGTGCCGAGTTGGGGGAGGTGAGGTATTGGTTGTTGTGGTAGACGTCGCGCCGGTGGCAGTTGTAGCAGAAGATATTTTTCTCGTTGGTGGTCGTGTTGATTGAGCTGTTAGGGGTGATGATATTCACACCCGTGCCATTAAACCACTCGAACGAGAGCTTGGTGTCCACATCTTTCAGCAACCAGTCATTGGCAGAGGCGTGCGGTCCAAGTGGATCGGTTTTGGTCGAACCGTGACAGTCGGTACAGCGCAGGATCGACCAGGGACCAAATGGCGGCACGAAGGAGTTGCCGAGCCCGGCGGTAGCGAACCAGTTGGCGCTGGCGGCGGAAAGGGAAGGGGTCGTTACCCAGCCGCCGGCGGAGTTGACCGCCCTCACGGTAAAGGAGGTGGGGCTGGCAATGGAGGTGATTTCCAGGAAGCCGGTACCGTTCGCCGTCGTTCCCGTCCCGACAACGGGAGCGGAGGCGGCAGTAATGCTGTCGGCACCGATGTAGATGAGCCATCCCGGTATTGCGGTCGATGGAAGCTGGGCGCCGCCGTTCAGCGTCGCCGTGCCGTTAGCGAGAGAGATGGTGTGGGCGGCATTGGTGGTGCTGTATTTCGGCCAGTTCACATTGTAGTAGCTGGCATAGGTGCTGGAGGTGTTGCCGTAGTTGGCTTGGATCGGCTGGTTCTTGCCCCGGGCATAAACGGCGTGGTGCGAAGCGTTGTTGGGGTTGAACTCGGCGGCGATGTCGGTTGCCGGCGTCGGCCCTGAGGCTTGGGGTGCCGACCCCCCGGGATACGGGCCATGGGTCTGTGCTGTCGGACGGGCATTGCCGTAAGCGAAGCTTGAATGGCAGCGCACGCACATATCGCGCTGGCCGGCAGAGGCATTGCCGCCGATGGTGCCGGTGCGATCGTAGACGTTCTCCACCTTGGTGAAAGTGAGGGTTGAGGTATCCTGGAGCGAGTCGGCTGCAGGGGTGCTCCATCCGGAGATGCTCATGCCCCAGGAGCCGGATGAGCCTTCACCGGCGCGTCCCCCGTCCTGTCCAGCGGCTGTCCATTGGGTACCAGTTTGCACCTCGAAATGATCATCCGAGTCGATTGAGAACATGGCGGTATTCCATGGCAGAGAGACGGTGAAGGTGCCGGTGATTGGATCGAAGCCGGTAATGTACCTGACCTGCTCCCTGCCGTTGTCGGTGGAGCCGGTATGCTGGCGCGCGACGATCAGGTAGCCTTTCCACTGGTTGACAACCCAACGCGGGTTGATGACATCAATGGAGGTGAGAGTATAGGGCAGAGAGTTACTGACGGAGTTGACGATGCCCTCGGGGTGATCCTGTGCCGCATGGCTGTTGTGGCAATCGGTGCAGGAGACGTGGCGGTTGCCGATGTAGTAGGGTTCACCAACATCAATACTCGGCAAGGAGGCGAACGAGATGGAGGTGGTGGTATTTGAGGTAATGGTGCGGGTGATGCCCCTGTCGGGGAAGGTCACCGTCATCCCTTGCCACTGGTTGGCGGTCCAGTACTTTGTCGCATCGGTCAAGCTGGTGACGTTGCTGGCCGGGCCGGTGAGCAGAGTGTCGTTGCCGGTGTCTCCCTTATTCCATTCCCTGGTCGGCTCGATCCGTTCGTTGGTGCGGTGCCGCCCGTAATTATCCATGGGATGCGTCGCCGGCTTGAAGATCTCATAATCGGTGCCGGTCATGATATTTTTCCGTAAGCGCTTGGTCAATTCCAGGGTCAGGGTATTGGAGGTGTTGCTTTGAATCTTCCGTACCTGGCCTCTCAGTTCGCTGGAGGTAAACCGCAACGAGTATCCCGCCCACTGGTTGGTTTGCCAGTTTTTATTGGCATCGATTACCGTTGACGGCGAAGTGGTGCCGTTGGCTGTAGTAGTACCGCTATCGGAAATGAAAAGATCCCGCATCCTTTCCACCGCCGGCTTCATCTGTTCCTGTCCGTACCAGTCTCGCCCGGCGCCATTGGATTTTCTCTGCCCGTTTCTGCTATGACATGAGAAACAGATGTTGTCGGTCACCACCGGCGATTGGACGACATCGAAGGTGGAGGTGGCATTGGGGGTGGATGTAAAGGCGGCGGTCAGTGTGAGGGTGCTTGCCGTGTTGCTGCTGATCTTGCGTCGCTGGTTGGCGCCGGTACCGCCGGTGATGACCACGTCGAAGCCTGCCCATTCATTGGCGGTCCAGGGGGTACCGGCAACGGTTACGGTCTGGGAGGTGGCTGAGATGGCCCTTCCCTGGTAGAACTTGGTGCTCATGGGCGAGAACATGTTGTTTACGGTCGACTGGTGGTTACCGAACTTGTATAGCCCGGCAGTGTTCCCATCCTGCCCGTTCATGCTGCTTTTGTTCCCTTCGCCGTTTCCGCCGTTCCTGCCGATGGAGTCGTTATGGCACTTGCTGCAGTTGGCTTCGAAGGCGGTGGTTCCTTTGTTGCTGTCGACAAAGCTCTGGGAAACCACCTTATAGCCGTGGGTGGAGGATTTTACGAGCGTGGTAGCGTTCTTGAAGCCGATGCCGGAATAGGGTACAGAGACGGTGGTGCTTTCCTGTCCGGGGGCGGTGACATATTTGGTGCTGACCTGATAATGGCAGCTGGTGCAGAGGGTCAGGTCGGTATTGGTCGCCTTCGCTTTAGGAAATTGGGCTGATGAAACGTTGGCATAGGTACGAAGGTTATAGCTACGGCCTTTCGAGCTGTTATCGGTGGCAACGCTAAAGACGTCGTGATCCACATGGCACATGGTACAGCTGCGGCTGCCGACGTTCTGCGTGGGACCGTCGGGGAGGAGGTAGCTGTAACCGGGGCGGTCATTATTCATGTAATGCTTGTAATTCACCCCTGCAGTCTGGTCGTGCATGGAGTAGCTGGCTGGATTGGTGTCGTAGAGGTCGTTGTGACAGGACCCGCATTGTTGTCCTCCCCTCGACTCACCCCCGGCGAAGGCGCTGGAGGTTGTGCTGCCACTATGGGTGTGGCAATTGGTGCAGCGCTTGTCAGAGTTGTGGCCGTCACTTGCAGAGCCGGTATAGTGGCTAACGGTTGTGTGACAGGCATTACACAGTTTTGTGCCGGTACCGGCATAATCGGTCCCAGTCGCAAAGCTGGTGAAGGTGACAGGTACGGTGACATCAGGTACACCTGAAGCAGAAATGGATGTTTTGGCGACCCTGTCATGAATCATAAAGATATTGCCGTCTCCATGGACGTCATGGCAGTCCCAGCAGAACTGTCCGCCGTTCCTGGCAGTTGTATGCTCGGCTCCCAGATCATAATGGGTTGACGCAACTTTTTTGCCGCCGTTTTTAAGCACCGCATCAATGGTCACTCCCTGAGAATTGGCAGCATGGCAGTTCATGCAGACGCCATTCTTTCCCCAGGTGGCATCGGTGGTGTTTTTCAGGCGGAATTGATTGACACCGTCGCCGTGATTGATGCCAGCCTCATGACAATAGAGGCAGCCGTTTACTGGTGGTAAAGCCTGCGGCGAAATTTCCTGATGGATAATTGCCTGATGCCCTGCCATGTCCAGTTGAATCCCAGCCGCCAACGCCTCTGATCATTGCCGTGGTTCGGTCCCCATAAACAAAATTGTCAGTATCGGTGGTGGAGAGGTGACAATCCTGGCATCTCAAGGTGCTGCCCCAGGAGGCGTTATTGCCACCATGGCAGGAAATTCCATTGCAGGTGCCGCCCTGGGCATTGTAGGAATAGCTGAAGGATGCACTCTCACCTTGCACCACATTGTATTCACCATTCACATGCAGCGAAGGCATTGTAATAGATGTGCCGTTCGTCACCGTACTGTGGCAGGTAGTGCAGACGAAATTGTGCCGATCATGATTGTTTTTTTTCGGGGCACCGTTGGCATACGAAGGAGGAAAACCATGACAGCCTTCGCACCCCTGGCCGATGCTCCCCCACGGTACTGAGGTGTTGTTCTGGATCATGCCTGTGGATACGAAGGTTCCGTTGGAGTGGCAATAGGTATTGGAACAAGAACCGAAGTTGTTCTGTTGACTGGGTAGATAGTCGTTGGTCGTGCCTGAGTAAGTGCCGGCAGCATTGTTTTGCTGCGAGTTAAACTGCACCGCCAGGTTTCTTTTGCCGGCACTGGTGGCATGG
>CAWAFF010000084.1:0-36639 GCA_963780945.1 uncultured delta proteobacterium
GCGGGCAAGATAAAGATTATAAACCGGTCGGTATCGCTCTGAATTCAATGGCCTGACCAGCTATTTCCCCACGGTCACCCTCTCCCCACCCCTCTCCCATCAAGGGAGAGGGGGCTAAGGTATTGTTTTACAGGAAATTACTCCCTCTCCCCTTTGTGGGAAAGGGCCGGGGTGAGGGGTAAACTGCTATACGCGACCTTTATGGCTGTAAGTACCCATCCGAAAGCGTCTGCAAGAACTTCATCAACGCCATGCCTTCTTCCGGGGCTTAAGCCCAGATTGCCCATATTTTCCCGATCGATGTCGGTGGCTACTTCCGGTGCAGGGAAGCACGTGGCACCTCCCATGGGGTCTTTCGGTGGGTCTGCACTGCTGCATAACGGCAGTACGTCACGCAAATTGTAAAAGTGGACGATCTCCTGCAGGCTCTTGAAATAACCATTGTGCCCATAGGCTTTGATGAAATCAGCAGTCGGGCGTTTGTCCACGTTTCGTAGAGAAGGGGTCTTGTGTTTGCCGTAATTCAATATGGCATTTTGGACATAATCCCTCGGGTTGCCGTACAGGTCGGTCATACCGGCAGTCTTTGCCAGAAATCCACCAATTCCTTGATCTATCCAGTCCTCTCCTTCAGGATTCCACTGCCTGGGCATGGAATAGAAAGGGTTGAGCGGGTTTTTCGGCATGCCCAGGTTATGGTACCGGAAATCGGTCAAAAGAGGGTACGAACTGCCGCGCATGGGCATCAGTCTATGGCAGGTAGAGCATTTGCCTTTGGTGTTGAACACCATCAAGCCTTTCAGCTCCATGTCATCAAGGCCACGATTCTTGAACTTGCTCCAGTTCATGCCGTTGATGGCCTGAACCGGCGGCATTTTGCCTTCTGAGTTTTTCCAGAAAAGATCGAATTTGGAGGAGAAGGGATTCACCTCCGCTGATCTTTCATAGGCGGCAACAGACTTGCCGATGCGTTGATAGGTATCCGTTACGTCCTTGACGCAATCCAGGCTCTGTTTCCCCCACACCTGTTCGAAGAGATCTTCATAACCTGCTTTACGTACCTGCAGGCAGAGGTGCCGTGCGTTGGGGTTGTTCTGCTCCAGGGGATTAAGGTATGGTCCCATGGCCTGCTCTGCAATGGGATCGCCGAGCACCCAGCCGGTGGCGCGACCATCCCAGAACATCCCGCCGACGAAGTCGCCGCTGTTACAGGTCATACTCCCATACCCCGCCACCCATGCCGCCACCGCCCATGCCGCCACCACCCATGCCGCCGCCACCCATGCCGCTGCCAGCGCCAGCCATGCCGGCCAACCATGCCGCCGGTCATGTCGCCGCATTGATGCAGCAGTGGATTGTACCCTGCATAGGCAGATGCCGGTGGTTTGCGATTTCCATAACGGGTGTGAACCGCCCCTTCGTAGATGGCCGTTGACAGGTTCGTGGCGGAGTCAGGCCCGGTCCAGCCGGTAGCAGGATCATGGCATGAAGCACATGACTGTCCAGGCGGATTGGATAGACCTGGTTTGAAAAAAGCAATTTTCCCAGTGATTGGATTGGCGTGAGCTCCGCTGCCGTAGCGGCTACGCCACCGGTAGCCAGAAGGGCTGCAGTGAAACCGATGACCATCTGCATTCTTCTACCCATGGATAATCCTCCTCTTATTGTAATTTCATCTCAAATGAGATGTGGTGCGTTGTAGGATCAGGATCCGCAGCATTTTTCTTTTCAATGGAGTGCACTAAAGTTGACCGAATTGGTGTAAATGGCATAAAAAAAGAGGCCTGTCGAAGCAGGCCTCCATTTTATGGAATTCTTGGTATCTCATTTAGGCAGTCATCTTATTTGTACCGTAATGGTTTAATTAATTAATATTAAGTAAGACTGTACTGGTTAATTTTATCTTTGCAACAGGTGCAGGTGGAAAACAGTCGGCAAAAGAGTACAGGCGGTGGGAAAAGGGGGAAATGGCGTTGAGGTAACTGCAATGTAAAAAAGGAGCCTCCAATGGAGAGCTCCTTTTCTTTCAAACGGCTGCTTTATTTAATGTTTAAATTTCCCAGTTATTTATTTTCATGGTGCCGTTCTTGGCCAGATTGACCTGCATCTTGAATACGCGGTCAAGAAGCTGGGGCTCATGTCCCGCTTTTCTTGCCAGGCAGTCCTTGGTCGCCATATCCAGGTATTCCTGAAGCAGCGGCTTGTAGTCGGGGTGGGCGCACTTGTCGATGATGAGCTGGGCGCGGCTTTTCGGGTCGAGGCCGCGCAGATCGGCCAGTCCCTGCTCGGTAACCAGCACGTCCAGGTCATGCTCGGTGTGGTCAACGTGGGGAACATGGGGGACGACGCAGGTGATGCCGGTGGGATCTGTTTTGGTTGGCCGTGCCGACGGGGTATGCATGATGGAGAGGTAGGAGTTGCGCAGGAAATCGCCGGAACCGCCGATGCCGTTGATCATCCGTGTTCCCCCTACCAGGGTAGAGTTGGCATGGGCGTAGATATCGAACTCCACTGGTGTATTCATGGCGATGCAACCAAGGCGGCGGATCGGCTCTGGATGGTTGGCTATTGACAGCGGGCGCATCATGACCTTGCTGCTGTACTTGTCCCAGTTGCTGTAAAAGCGCTTGAAGCCCTCAACGGAGAAGGAGAGTGAAACGGTGGAAGCGAAGTCCAGTTTGCCCGAGTCGAAGAAATCGAGCATGGTGTCCTGGAGCACTTCGGTCCAGACGTTGAGGCCAGTGAAAGGCCCATTGGCCAGGCCACCGATGACGGCATTGGCGATGGAGCCGACGCCCGATTGCAGGGGCAGCAGACTTTTGGGCAAGCGGCCGTTTTTTACCTCGAACTGAAAAAAGTCGATGATGTTGTCGGCGATGGCTTTGGAGGTGTCGTCCTGTTCGCTGAAGGAGCGGCCGTTGTCGGGGAGATTTGGATTCAACGATGGCGACGATACGGTCGGTGTCGATGCGCACGTAAGGGCAACCGCCCCGGTCGTCGACACGGCTGATGAGGAACGGCAGACGATTGGGGGGATTGACCGGTTCGATGATGTCGTGCAGTCCTTCGAAGCTGGGGATGGAGGTGTTGATCTCGATGATGATTTTGTCGGCAATCTGTACTATCTCCGGTACGGCGCCGCAGGAAGCGGTGAGCACCAGCCCGCCGTTTTCGGTGATGGCCGAGCATTCGATGATGGCTATGTCGAGGCGGCCGCCGTTTTCTTTGGTGTAGAAGCCGTAGCCAAGGTCCTGGGCGAACATGGAGAGATGACGATCTCCCATGCGGATGCGTCCTTCATTGATGCCGGCCTGGATGTTCTTGCCGGTCTGATAGGGCCAGCGGCGATCAATCATATCAAGTGAGGCCCACCGGTCTTCGGTTTCGACCCCAACAGAAGCGCCGATGAACAGGTTGAATTTGAGTTTTCCCTGCAGTCCGTTTTTTTCCACGTGATCAGCCAGGGCAATGGGCACCCGTTTCGGATAACCAGCCGGGGTAAACCCTGACCAGCCAAGGTTCATGCCATTCTGGAACAGGGGAATGACCTCTTCCACCTTTTTGATCTTACTGTGGAGACTGCTTTTTCTGATTCTGTCATGAATTTCCGACATCTGCCTACTCCTCTTCATTTAGAAAATGTCTGCATCAAATTGCAGATCGAACGTTCGTTCGACATGGAGCCCGATAGTATCACCATCCAAAACAGCCTGCAATTATTTTGTATACAAATTTACCGTCGGCAAAATCAGGCATCTGCAGCAAAGGGGGAGGGGTTGACAGTTGGTGGCTGGTTTAGCAGTTATGGATGAGCCTGATTGAGAATGCCCTTGGTGAACAGGTCCATGTAATGGCGGATCAGCTCTTCATCGCGGTCTGGAGAGTGGCTGACGATTTCCTGGGTGGCCAAGGTGCTGAGGAAATAGTAATTAACCATGCCGACGATGGCCAGCACCGTATCAACGGTACTGAGGCCTGCACGGAACTGGTGCAGACGGGTGCCTTCATCGATGATGTCCATGAGAATGCGGATAACCTTCTTGATGGCGGGATCGACGATGGGGGAAAAGTAGGGGGTGGGATTGGTCAATTCACCGGTGTAAAAGCGCAGAAGATGGGGATAGTCCCGATGGCGCCTGATGGTCCACCTGATGTAGGCCTCGATCTTCGCCAATGGTGCCGCATCCATCTCCCGGATGGTTTCGATCTGTTCAAAGCAGGCGAATTGTTCCTGCAATACCAGGGAATAGAGCCCTTCCTTGCCGCCGAAGTGGTAGGAGATCATGGAGATGCTGACCTGGGCAGCCTTGGAAAGCTCGCGGATGCTGACGCCGTGCAGGCCGCGTTCGGCGAACAGGCGCGTGGCCACTTCTATGAGGTTGTTGCGGTAGTCTGTTTTGGCCATTTTCTCACCCTGGGCTTTTGCCAGGAGGAATATACCCAAAAAGATGAAGGAAGGCAAATGGTTCATTATCCCATTGCAGCTGCGGGGAAAGCCTCTTTCGTTACGTTCGAGTCTTAGCTGCGGACCTGGACTGTTTTCCCTCCTGGTGAAGTTATGGGGCAACTAACGGACTTTGTCCCTCCCGCTGAATGAAGGCGGGTGTCCGCTGCCGCTAAGCCTTGTCACTTCACTACAGAGTCTTTCCCCGCATCTGGGTTTCTCGGAACTGAAAAAACCCCTCCCATAGCAGCTGGAGGGGGCAAAACGAGAATTCAGTGATAGCTCAGCAACTACATCGCCTTGCAGCTGCAGGGAAAGCCTCTTTCGTTACGTTCGAGTCTTAGCTGCGGACTTGGACTGTTTTCCTTCTTGGTGAAGTTACGGGGCAGGTAACGGACTTTGTCCCCTCCCCGCTGAATGGGGCGGGTGTCCGCTGCCGCTAAGCCTTGTCACTTCACTGCAGAGCCTTTCCCCGCATCGTTCATCACTGGACATAAAAAAACCCCCTCCCATAGCATCTGGAGGGGGCGAAACGAGAATTCAGTGATAGCTCAGCAACTAGATGCTTTTGATGAGGATTGCACTCACTTTGCCATAATCTTTTGTGGCGGTGAATTTGATATTGATGGTGCCGTTGGTCACGGTAACCGGGATCACCACGTCGTAGGCAACGTTTTTACCCACCTTGGCAAAGAGATCCAAATTGCTGATCACGGTTTGTCCGTTAATGGCCACGTTGAAGACTCGCTGGCCGGCGGCAGAGAAATAGTTCTCGGCAAATTTGAGGGTGATCTGGTAATTGCCGTTTGTTACTGGAACATTGTAGGAGAAATTGCCCCAGCGCTCACTCTGATAAAGGGCATCATTGGTGGTGCCGGCAATTAATGCAGTTGTTTTGTCAGCACTGCCGCCGGTAAATTTGCTGTCGGCAAGATAGGTGACGCCGGTTGAATCGGTAAACTGGGCACCGCCGCTGTTGATGGCGGCTTTTATGACACTGGTGGTGGACTGGACAAAGCTCGCGGCGATGGTGTGGTTGGCGGTGACGTTACTGAAGGTGTAGGTGGAAACTGCTCCCACCGCCACACCGTCAACCGTTACACCTGCGATCTTATAGCCGCTGGCAGGGGTAATGGCGTAGGTCTGGCTGCCCCCCGAACTGATGGTTGAAGTGCCGCTGGGCGAGATGGTGCCGCCGGTTCCTGCGGAAGCAGTCGTGTTATAGGTCAGGCCTGTAGAAGCTGCTGATATCTTGATGGCGCTGATTTTGCCGTAATCTTTGGTGCTGGTGAAGCCGATTTTGATGGCACCGGTGGTGACGTTGACTGGGATGACCACATCGTAGGCAACGTTCTTGCCGACCTTGGCATAAATGTCCAGATTGCTGATAACGGTCTGACCATTAATGGTTACGCTGAAAATGCGCTGACCGGCTGCGGAGAAGTAAGTCTCTGCAAACTTTAGTGTTACTGCGTACGTGCCGTTTGCCATGGGAATGCTGTAGGAGAAATTGCCCCACCGCTCGCTTTGGTACAAAACGTCGTCAGTGGTACCGCTGATTGCCGTCGTTGTTTTCGCGGCACTTCCGCCGGTGAATGCGGTGTCGGCCACATAAGCCTTTCCTGTTGCATCGGTGAATGCAGTCCCACCGCTGTTGACGGCAAAGGATGACTGGGTGATGCTGGCGGCGACGAAGCTCGCCTGAATGGTGTGGTTGGCAGTGACATTACTGAAGGTATAAGTCGAGACCGCCCCCACTGATACGCCATCGACCGTTACCGATGCAATCCTGTAACCGGTGGCAGGGGTAATGGCAAAGGTTTGATTCATCCCCTGGGACAGAACAATGGAGCCGGAAGGCGAAATGTAACCGCCGCTGCCTGCCGATGCCGCCAGGGTGAACAAAGAGGAGGCAGGGGGAGGGGATGGAGTTTTATAAAGCAACTCGCTGGAATAAGTGCTGGCAAGGCCGGTGGTATCGTAGGCTGTTACGGCAAAATAATAGGTGGTTGCATCATTGAGATTGGTGAAGGTGTAGGAGTTGACATTGCCCACATTGATACTCTGGGAATAACTGCCCGAGGCGGTCCCGGTATAGACCCGGTATCCCCCAATGCTTGTCAGGGGCGTCCCGTCGGCGTAACTGGTGGTTGGATCCCATGTGAGAGTTGCCTGGGCAGCCGAGGCTTGAGTGGCGAAAAGATGGGAAGCCAGGAGAAAGACAGAGACAATGAAGATTGCCAGGCGAAGGACTAGAGCTCTGGGTTGCTGCAGTGAACTTGATACACGCACGTGTTTTACCTCCGGAACCTTTAGTCGACATTTCGGTGTCCCGGCTGTCTCCCTGTGGAAATTTGAAAACTAGAGAGTCGGCCAAGGCAGGGCGCACACCCACCACGCCTGAGTCCCTCAGCCCAATAGTTTTCAAAGCCCCTGTTGGAGACCCTGTAGGCTTTCCGCCCCATCCTCGCGAATGGTTTAGTATTGTCGTTTGTCTGGTTTTTAGTGAAGAGTCTGTCCCGTGGATCAGGACAGATATGGACATTCTCTGTGGCTAGATTACGCAGAGGCAGGAAAATTTGATGTGACAGGGGTCACTTTCAGGAATGGGATAAAAGAGAGGCACCTATTTCGCCCACCTCTAATTCTGTTAGAATAGGCAGATAGATGCTGACCTGGAGAGACACCCACCCATGCACAGACAAAACCGCATATTTGTGGCCGCAGCCTGCTGGTTAGCCATGTTCCTCGTCTGGTTCCTTGGTGCATGGCTAGTCTGCAATGGTCCCGGCTGTCCGGCACAAAGCATTGATGATCAAATCCTCCGGTGGTTTGCCACGATCCGCACCGATTGGCTCGATCGCTTCTTCCTCGCCGCCACATGGGCTGGATCCAGCATTATTCTCCTGCCACTGACGGTTGCCGGCAGTCTGCTGCTCGCCTCCCGTAACCGGTCGAGGGAAGCGCTTTTCCTGGTTGCGGCCTTCATCGGTGCCAGTGCGCTTACCATCATGGCCAAAATCCTGGTCGCCCGACCACGTCCGGATCTCTTTCCCGCCTGCTGCCCGATACCCGACAGTCCCTCTTTCCCCAGCAGTCATACTGCTCAAATAGTAGCCTTCGTCGTCGCCGTACTGTGGATTGCAACAGCCCGCTGGAGGATAGTCCCTTACGCAACGGCAGTTTTTGTCGGGGTCCTCCTGATTCTACTGGTCGCGGTCTCCCGGATGTACCTGCAGGTCCACTATTTGTCCGATATCATTGCCAGTATACTGACAGCCACTCTCTGGGTGGCCGGGGTGGCAATGCTTATCCTTGGCGGCAACTCACGGGAGTCCTGAAGTATTTCAGGCCTATCATTTTTCCCACCTGTCAGAGCAAATATGTTAAATGAAATAGCTATGACCCGATTCCTTCACACCGCCGACATCCACCTGGGTAAAACCTACCGCATCTCTGCAGGGCAGGGCGAGCGTTACGAAGACTTTTTCCGCATGCTTGGCTGTCTGGTCGCCGACGCCATTGCCGAAAAAGTGGATTTTGTTCTGATTGCCGGCGACCTGTTCCATACCGGCCAGATCCTCCCACGTACCTTTGCCCGTACCATCGAGACCCTGCAACCACTGAAGGAGGCGGGTATTTCCTGCGTTGCCGTGGAAGGAAACCACGACTGGATTCACCGCCGCGATAGCATCTCGTGGATGGAAGCCCTTTCCCACCTGGGTTATCTAAAGCTGCTCCGGCCGTCTCGAACCGAAACCGGCGGCTACCGTTTCGACCCCTTTGATGAAGAAACCGCCAGCGGGGGACGGATCGAAATCAACGGCCTTAACATTTATGGTCTCGGCTATATCGGTGCCCAGGCGGGTGCCCATATTCCCCGCATCTGTGAGGCAGTGACAACGAAAAATAATCTTCTCCTGTTCCATGTGGGTATCTGGACCTTTTCGCCGGTGGAAATCGGCAATATCAAGCCGGAGGAGGCACTGCCCCTCTCTGACTGCTTCAATTACGTGGCCCTTGGCCATGGCCATAAACCCTATTCCGTATCGACTCCCGATGGGCGCCCCTATGCCTTCAATCCGGGCTCGCCGGAACGAGTTAACTTTGGAGAAGAGGGCTACGAAAAGGGATACTGGCTGGTGAAAATGGCCGATGGCCAAATCTCTTCAGAGTTCCGCACCACTGCGCCCCGGTCGATGAAGTCGCTGGCGGTGAATGTGGAGGGAGCGGATGATGTGGACCATGCCATGGCGCTGCTTTCGGGGCAGCTTGCCGAGAAACTGAAGGATGTGGGGGAGAAACCACTGATTGAGCTCAAGGTCATGGGCAGGGTGCGATTCCATCCCTTCGAGTTGGGGCGCGAGCGACTGCGTTGGCTTCTTGAGGAGCTGGTTGACCCGCTGCACTGCGAGATCAAGAACCATCTCTCCCTGATTACGGGCAGCGGCCTTGGGGAAAAGGAACACCGGAATCTGGCGGATATCGAGCGGGATGTACTGCGGGAGCTGATTGGTGCCAATAGCGAGTGGAAGGGCCAGGAGGATGAGCTGGTGAGCCTGGCGCTGGTTATCCGCGATCAGGTTCTGAAGGGCAATGTGGAGGGGGAAGAGCTTCTTGAGCTCTTGAAATAGCATGCAAATACTCTCCATCCATCTGAAAAACATCAAATCCCACCGCGACCGGGAAATAGCCTTCACCCCGGGCATCAACGTCCTTTCCGGCCCGAACGGCGTCGGCAAGAGTACGATCTTCGAGGCCATCGGCTATGCCCTTTTTGGTGTCGATGCCCGCGACTTCGTCTCCAATGTTGATCGATTCCTCACCATCGGCACCAAACGCGGCGAGATAGCCGTCACCTTTGTTGCCGAAAACGGTGGAACCTACCGCGCGACGCGGACCGTGGGCACGCCTGCCAACTGGAGGCTTGCCGGAGAAAATGGCGGCGATTTCGAGATTGAGGATCACGCCAACATGGAGGAGACGGAGGCGCGCATCAGGGAGTTGCTGGGGCTCTCCGCCGGCAGGTCCCTTGCCGACCAGTTCAAGCTGGTCATCGGTCCCTTTCAGAACGACTTTCTCGGCCCATTCGTCCTGAAGCAGCAGACCAAGCGCAAGGAAGCCTTTGATGAGATCCTCGGCATCGATTCCTGGCGGAAGACCTTCGATGGTACCAAGGAAATGGGTAACGCGGTCAAGGCCACGATCGCCACTTTGCAGGCTGAGATAGCAGGTAAAGAGGAGCGGGTTGCATCATTGCCGGAGCGGCAGAGCGAGCTGGCGGCGCAGACGGCAGAACAGGCGGCAAAGCATAAGGAGCTTGAAGAAAAAACCAGGGATCTTGCTTCGACCGCTGCCCTTCTGCAGCAGATGGAAGGGCAGAAAAAGATTATCGACTCCCTGGTGAATGAAGTAGCCCAGGTGGAGCAAAGCATTGTCTCGGGCGGAGACCACCTTGCTGCCCAGAAGATCCTGGTTGATCAGGGGGAAGCGGCGGCACGGACAGCAGCGGAGGCCAAGCCGGGGAAGGAAAGGTTTCAGGTGGCTGAGCAGCGGCTCGTCCAGTTGCGTGAGCGGGAGAAGTCGAAGCAGGCGTTGGAGAGGGAGATGGGGGAGCTTGTCAGCCGGGAAGCCTCAGCCTTGCAGTCGGCTGAACATGAGGAGAAAGAGGCTGCGGCACAGGAGAAAAACCTGACAGAGGTGCTCTTGACCCTTAAGGACCAGGATGAGGCTTTGCAGTCGGCGACCCTTAGACTATTGGAGCGTGAGAAACAACAGCTTCTGGCGTTGGACCAGCACCGGGAGCTGGAATCCGCCTTTCGCGGTCTGCCCGTTCACCAGCTTCACACGGTAATCCCATACCTTAAGGGCTCGCTGAGAAGACTGGTGGAGATTGACGGCCAGGTTCACGGGAAGAAGGCCCTTCTCCTGGCTGAAGAAGAGTGGAAGGAAAAGGCGGAAGCCATGGAGCGCCTGCGTAAAGAGCGGGAGCTGATTCAGGCGGAGAAGGCAACCCTGGAGGGTAAAAGGTTCGGCATCCTGGAAGGAGAAGAGAAGCTGGCGGAAGGTCTTTGTCCTTTCTTCCAGGACCTGTGCCGGAACCTGGAGGGAAAGGCGTCGCTGGAGGTTTTTACAGAGAAGAAGCGGCATCTTGAGGCTCAGATTGGGCTGCAGACGACGGCAATGACGGCCCTTGATGAAATGGTTGTCCAGGCAGAGGCTGCCGGCAGGGAGATGGAGAAATTCCGCCTGCTGCGAAACGAGATCGAGACCCTGATGCGTGAGCGGGGCGAACGGGAGAAAGAGCGGCTGGACCATTTACAGCTTCTGGACGGACCTTCAGTGGCCGGCACCTTTGGGCAATGGGCGGACAAATACCGGCTGGAGCAGTGCCGGAATGAAGGGGAAAAACTTGTTGCGGCAGATTACTCAGGCGCTCCTTCCGACCAACTTGTCGCCCTTGAACAGTGGGAACAGGGATGCCACGCTGTGGTCGAAGCGGTGGGGCTCATGGTTGGGAAGCTGTTGACCGATGTGGAGGAGCCGCTTACTGCCATCGGGGCGGAGAAGGCCAAGCTGACCACCATGGCTGAGGAAGTTGAGAAGCGCCGGCATGAATCTTCGTCAGCCGGGCAAAGAATTACCGAAAGAAAAAAGGTTGCCGGAATTCATCGGCAAGCAGCGGCTGCTGCGGCAAAAGAAAAGGAAGAAAAGGCAAGGTCACTGACAACTTTCAACGATGTTGAAGGGGCGATCAGGGAGTGGGAGGAGGTAAAGTCCCAGACCCAGCGAGACCATGAACGGTATTTGCAGGCCGAGCCGACGGCTCTGGAGCTGCCAAAACGGCAGGAGATCCTGGGGAAGTACGTAAAGCGCCTGGCGGAACTGGAGAAGGAAAGGGTTAATAACCAGCAAAAGCTCGGGGAGCTGAACGCCGCATATTCCTCCGAAACGCACATCCAGACCCAAATCAGGAAGGAGTCGCTGCACGGAACTGAGGCAGCTCTACGGGAGAGCCTGAGGAACATCGAACAAAACCTGAAGCGGATCGGCAAAGAGATCATTGAACTGGAGAAGGTCCGGGATGAGATCCGCAAAAAGCAGGATGAGGTGAAGGCCTTGCGAAAAAAGGAGGAGCTGGTCAAGCTGCTGCGCAACAAGGTCTTCAAGCACGTCTCGGCCCAGCTCTCGGAGCGGTTCAGGGAGGAGATCAGCCTGCGTGCCGACAGCATCTACCGGACCATTGCCGAAGCAGATGAAGAACTTTTGTGGGGCGAAAATTACCAGATCGTGCTGCGGGACCTGATTGACGGCAACATTCGAGAGCGTTCCGACGATCAACTGTCGGGAGGGCAGGTGATGAGTGCCGTGGTGGCTTTGCGGTTGGCATTGTTGCAGACCATTGGCGCCAGGATAGCCTTCTTCGATGAACCCACCTCCAATCTGGACGCCTCCCGCCGTGAAAACCTCGCCCAGGCTTTTCGCGCCATCGACCATGGCAAGGAAGAGGTAACCGAGCATTGGTACGACCAGCTTTTTCTCATCAGCCACGATATTTCGTTCACGGAAATTACCGATCAGGTCATCGACTTGTCGATGGAGAGCAGGTGAACGACAAAATGAGAAAACTTATTTTGATTGATTCGTTCTGATCTTTACCCGTTGCGGTGCCATATGGATTTCAACTCAAGCGGCATCAGGTGGGGTGACTAACCAGCGGGGCCTCTCCTATTCCACATCCACCTTTCTGATGCCGTCAGGTCGCCAGGCCGGGGAGATGACAAATGAACCCTTCTTTTGATCATCTGCCAGCAGGGTTCCGAAGGTGACGGAGAATTCGCCGAAACGACTGTTCACTTCGTCCATGGCCTGGGTAAGATGAGCTTTTTTCCGCTCGGTTTCGAAGAGGGGCAGTTGTTCATCCTGGTGGCGAAGGTTCGAAAGCTTTATCCCCAGGAGGCGGATCGGCTGGGCCAGCTCAACGCTGTCCAGGAGAGTAATGGCTGCCTGATAAATATCCGCGCTCAGGTTGGTATAGTTGGCGACGGTCAACTGCCGGGAAAAATTGGTAAAAAAATCGGCATAACGAACGGAAAGGCAGACGGTCTTGCCGGCCACCCCATGGCGCCGCATTCTTCTGCCGACCATTTCCGCCAATTGCAGCAGATACTTGAGGATTTCGTCCCTTTTATCGATATCCCGTTCCAGGGTCATGCTGTGTCCCACCGACTTGACCTGGTCGCGACTCGTCCTGGGGGACTACCGGCGCGTCATCGATTCCCTGCCCCATGCGATGCAGATGGTCGCCGACAATGCCGAATTTCTGCCGCAGTATCTTTACCGGAAACCTGCCCAGATCGCCGCAGGAGTGAATGCCGAGCATGGTCAGGCTTTTTTCGGTCTTACGACCGATGCCGCACAGGTCCCCGATTGGTGTCCGTTCCATGATCATCGGCACCTGTGCCGCGGTGATGACCGTCAGCCCATCCGGCTTCTGCATTTCCGAGGCCAGCTTGGCGAGGAGCTTGTTGGGGGCAATGCCGATGGAACAGGTCAGGCCCAGCTCCTCCCTGATCTGGGCCTTCAGCAGGTGGGCGATGTTCTCCCCGCTGCCGAACAGAGAGAGTGAACCTGACAGATCAAGAAATCCCTCATCGATGGAAAAGGTCTCCACCAGCGGTGTGTAGTCGTACATCATGGCCATGATCCGGGATGAAATTCTGGTATATTCCCGATTCTTGCCCACGACAAGAATCAGGTCCGGACAGCAGCGCTTTGCTTCCCAGAGCGCCATGCCGGTCTTGACTCCAAAGGCGCGGGCTTCATAGGAGCAGGTGGTGACGATGGTTCTTTTGGAGGAGCCGACCACTGCCACCGGCTTGCCCCGCAGAGCAGGATTCATTTGCTGCTCCACAGAGGCAAAAAAAGCATTCATGTCCACGTGCATAATGATTCTGTCGTCAGCGACAACCTGCTTTTCCAATTTTCCGCCTGCGCTTTATCTTGCTGTCAATTGAAGGTCACAGTTGTGTTTCTGCCATTATATGCTCTGTTTGTCGAGTAATTATTGCCGGGGCCATATGAGTGAGCAAGACACCTTGCTTTATTCGGCCCATATGAATAAACTTGATCAGGAAGTCAAAGAAGGACAAGTCGAAAAGCGATGAGGCGTTGAATGCGCATACTGATTGTTGAAGATGAGGTTAAAACAGCCGCCTTTATCAGGAAAGGTCTTCGTGAAAGCGGCTATACGGCAGACGTGGCCACTAACGGTCATGAGGGGCTGGAGTTTGCCCTGTCACGGGAATATGACGCCATTATCCTGGATGTGATGCTGCCGGGTATTGACGGCTGGGAAGTCATCAGGAAAATCCGTAACCAGAAAAAGGATACGCCGGTGATTTTTCTTACGGCGCGGGATGCGGTACAGGACCGGATCAAAGGGCTTGAACTGGGAGCGGATGACTATCTGGTAAAACCTTTTGCCTTTTCAGAGCTGCTCATTCGCATCCGCACCATCCTTCGCCGTGGCCCGGCCAGAAGCCAGGAAGTGATCACCATCGGTGATCTGGAGCTGGACCTTTTGGGGCATCGGGTGACCCGCGGCGGCAAAAGGCTGGATCTCACCCCCAAGGAGTTTTCCCTGATCTCCTTGCTGGCCCGGCGCTCGGGGGAAGTCTTAACCCGAACCCGCATCGCCGAGCGCATCTGGGACATGGATTTTGACAGCGACACCAATGTGGTGGATGTGCACATGCGTCGACTCAGGGCCAAGGTTGACGACCCCTTCGAGAAAAAACTGATCCATACCGTCCGGGGGGTGGGTTATGTTCTCGAAGAACGGTAAACTGAATTCAGAAGCTGTCGATCCACCTGCCTTTAAATCCTGGTCCCTTTCCCGGCGACTGACCCTCTATTACGCGCTGTCCGCTTTTGTCATCCTTAACATGTCGGCTGCCCTTATTCACTGGGGTTTGGTAAGCATAACTACCAGACAGAGCAATATTTACCTGCAGGATGAGATCAGCGTTATCCAGGTCTTGAGCAGAAGCAATACGGGTACCGAGGCCCTGGCCCGGAAGCTGGAAATAGGGTATGCAGCCCGTGAATCAATGAAAACCTATGCCAGGATTCTGGATCCACAGGGGCAGGTACTGCTCCAGACCTATGGGATGTCCACTAAATTGCCAACAGATGTCTTTCCCATCGCATTACCGGACAAGCTCCCCAATAGCATCCAATGGAAAAACGACAAAGATGAGGTCTTTCTGTTGCGCTCGGTCCAACTCGATCAGGGGGGCAGAACGCTGCAAATCGGCCTCGATATCAGTTATCTGGAGCGGATCTTCGCCGATTTCCGCAATGTACTTTTAGCCGTCGTTGTTTTCGGCACCGCCATTTCAGTTGCGCTTGCCGCATTTATTGTCAGTAGAGGTCTGCTGCCGCTCAGGGAAATTTCCGAAAGAGCTGCAAGCATTACCGCCTACAATCTGGATGAACGGGTGACCCTTCACCGCTGGCCTGAAGAGGTGCTGACCGTATCCGCTGCCCTGGATCAGATGCTCGGACGTCTGCAGGACTCCTTCGATCGCCTGTCAAGCTATGTCTCCAATATGGCCCACGAGCTGCGCACCCCCATCAACATCCTGATGGGAGAAGCGGAGATTGCCCTGACCAAATCGAGAACCGCCTCCGATTACCGGCGGGTAATAGAGTCAAACCTGGAGGAGTACGAACGATTGGCCCGCATCATCGACAGTCTCCTTTTCATTGCCCGCACCGATATTCAGAAATCGGAACTGGCACTGGAGGCGGTTGACGTTTGCCGGGAGATTGAGAAAATCATCGAGTATTATCTGCCCATCGCCGAAGATAAAGGGCTCATTCTCACCTGTCAGGAAAACGCCATTCTCTATGCCGATCGGACCCTCTTTCGCCGGGCGATCAGCAACCTTATCTCCAATTCCCTCCACTACACCGAAGCAGGCGGCCGAATTACCATCTCCACAAGACAGGCACCGGACCGGGCCATCGAGGTAACTATCGCCGATACCGGTTGCGGCATTTCCGGTGTGGACCTGCCGAACCTGACCGACCGGTTCTACCGTGTCGATTCCACCCGGCACATGAACAAGGACGGTACCGGCCTGGGCCTCGCCATTGTTAAATCCATCATGGAAATGCATGATGGAAAAGTCCGCATCGAGAGCGAACCGGGCAAAGGAACGGCCATTACTCTCATTTTCCCCCGTGCCGACGTTACGGATCTGTCATCTTGATGTCACCCTGCTGAAGGCTTCATTCCGTAAAATTCTGGTTCGACCCTGCTGATTCACAACATCCCTTTGCAAGCATAAGCCCTGTTATTTTGCAGGGCTTTTTTTATTCAAAAAATAATCGTTATTTTTCAGGTAGATAGCTGCGTTTAATCCCTCTAAATCTTCACTTGGCATTTCCTGTGCTCTTATTACATGCAAAAGCTGAGTAAAACAGTCAATAAAAATTAAAAAACAACAACATTGAGAGCTATGAAATTTACCGACCTTGCCATGGAAGAAAATGGAAACCTGCTGGTCCTTGTGACCACCACCGGGCCAGTATCCTCCGTTACCCTGACCCGCTGTAATCCCAGTGGCGAACCGCTGGAACCGGTTGCAATAACCAATCTGCCCGCGGCCTTAACCTCCGGCTTCACCCCCATGTCCCTTTCCTGCCGGAAAGGCCTGATCTGCCTCACCGACAGGGAAACGGGCAAGACGGCAGTCCTCGACGCACATGGCGAATTTGTTGAGGGCATTCAAATCCTGGGCGATTCGACTGCCACTTCTGGTGTTGACAGCACTGGGGGAACAACTTCTTCTGCCGCACCAGACGGGCATTCCTTCTTTTGGAAAGGGCTTCTGAGCAGTCTATTCACTGTTGTAGCCTTGATTACGAAACCGTCATCTTCGCGTAATAGAAATGACCCAGTAAATTCGTGTTTTTATCGGAACGGGTTGTTGATTAGCGTGATCGGCAATAAGCTCGCCAGGCAAGATTAGTGAACCCTAGTATCGACACACCTGCCGGTGGCAAAAAAGGTAATGAATACAGAGGCTTAAAAAATATTTTCCAAAGTTTCCGGTTATGGCACATCTAATGCCTTATATGAAGAAGATTGTTGAGCAAAAGAGTAAATAATTGTTACAGGTTTTAAATGATTAGGGGCCAATCGATAATGATTCAGGGAATGAAAACAACATATTGCAGTCTTGTTCTGGTGGCTGCCTTCATTCTGGTTCTTTTAGCGACCCCGGTAGTTGCAGGAGAGGTCAAGGCCGATTTCCTCTACCGATTGGCAGATTTTACCGGGGTTGTTCCCTACAGCTGGGTACGGCCGGTAATCGACAGACAGACCCATGAGGTCTATGTGGCCAACTTCAGCGAACGGGCAATACGCATATTCAACGATAACGGCATGGCCATTTACGAATTCGGCGATGACCTGAAGCTTGGCAGTCTTTATGACCTGGCAATTGAAGACGCAGGGAATATCCTGCTGCTGTCGTACAAGACCTCGACCAGTTCAGCCTATACCATCACCAGATGTAATTATCGTGGCGAGGTGCTGTCGACGCTGGAGGTGAAGAATCTTCCCGATGCCTTTGCCGCCGGTTTTGCCCCCACCGTCATCCTGTACCGCAACGGGCAGATATATCTTGCCGACAAGGAAGGGATGAAGGTAGCCGTCATCGACGCAAATGGAGCCTTTGTTGAAAGTTACGATATTGCGGAGATCCTCAAGATAGATGAAAAAAAGAAGCAGGATACGGTAATGGTCGGCTTCAGCGTGGACCGGGAAGGAAACATGCTCTTGACAGTTCCCGTAAATTTTCAAGCATCTATCATTTCGCCGGACCGGAAGGTACGGAGCTTTGGGACCAGGGGCAGCAGTCCCGGCAGGTTCAACATAATCGGCGGTATCATTGCCGACGACTTTGGAAATATTTATATCGCCGATACCTTGAGATGCGTTGTCATGATTTTCGACAAGGATTTTGAATTCAAAAAGGAATTCGGTTACCGGGGAGATGCACCTGAGAATCTCATAGCTCCCCTTGAAATGGCAATCGATGGAGAGAAGCTTTATACAACCCAGAGCAGAAATAGGGGGGTCAGTGTCTTCAGAATCTCATTGAGTTAATTCTGAATAGATACGCTCTGGCAAAAAAAGAAAAAGGGGGTGGTCAAGATGTAGGCGTCAGCACGGGTTTCATGTCAGAGGTAAGTAGGTCTGTAAGTAAGTGTGTAAGTAGGAGTCAAAGAGTAGTAACAAAGTAGATGGTCTCAAAATGGAAGCTTATAAAAATTGAAAGCAACATTAAAACTAACTTTTAAAAATTTCAGGAGATATTAACAAATGAAATCGTCCAAGATATTGTTGGCAGCAGCCCTGCTGACCTTTGCCGCTGCAGGAAACGCCCTTGCTTTCCATGACGGTGGTGTTGCTACCTGTGACAGCTGTCATACCATGCATAACTCTTCCGGTAACCTGAAGATGACCGTTAACACCCTGGCTCCCGGAACCGGCAACATGTACCTCCTCCAGGGCGCCGACCAGAGCTCCACCTGTCTCAAGTGTCACGCATCTGCCACTCTGGGCAGCTATAAAGTTGCTACCAACCCGGTTCCCGCAGCCGGTACTCCTCCCGTCCAGTTCACCCCCGGTGGTGACTTTGCCTGGGTACAGAAAACATTCGGAACCAGCCTTGGCGAGCGCCATGGTCACAACGTTGTCGCTGTCGATTTTGGCTATGTTGCTGACGTAAAACTGACTACCGCTCCTGGTGGTGGTTATCCTGCAACCAATCTTACCTGCACCAGCTGTCATGATCCCCATGGTCAATACAGAATCATGGATGCAGCCGGTACCACCATTGCCAAAACCGGCAAGCCGATCTGGGATTCCGGTTCTTACGGCGCACTGCCGACCGCTACCGAAGCAGTGGGCGTTTACCGTCTTCTTGCAGGTGTAGGCTATCAGCCGGTTTCTGTAACCGGTAACTTCGGTTTCGCCAACAATTCTCCGATCGCAGTAGCTCCTTCAACCTACAACAAAGCTGAAGACATTGCCGATACCAGGGTTGCTTACGGTGCAGGTATGTCTGAGTGGTGCGGAAACTGCCATTCCGGGCTGCACAATGTTAACTACCCCACCAGCCTGATTCACCCGGCCGGTAACGGTGCTAAATTCTCCTCCACCATCGTCAACAACTACAACTCCTACAAGGCTTCCGGCGATCTTAACGGCACAATTGGCACTTCCTACTCCTCAATGGTTCCTTACGAAGAAGGTGTTACCGACCTGGCTACTCTGGCAGCAACCGGTGCAACAACTTCCGGTATGTCAACCTCGAACAACGTTATGTGTCTCTCCTGCCACAGGGCTCATGCCTCCGGTTGGGACAGCATGAGCAGATGGAACAACAAAGCTGAATTCCTTACCTTGGCTGGTGTTTACCCAGGTAGCGATTCTGCCAATCTTGAAGCAGCTGTTACCAAATACCATGGTGGCAGGACAACTGCTGAAGTTGCTGCAACATTCTACAACAGGCCTGCTACTGCATACGCAACTTACCAGCGGTCACTGTGCAACAAGTGTCATGCTAAAGACTAATCCCATCTGTTGATGGGGAGTTCTTGTGATGGAAACCTGGTGGGGCCGGCTTATGCCGGCCCCACAAACTGATGAAAAGCCGCCATCTGCTGTGTTGCCCTCATCATCGGCACTGCGGCGTACCGTTTGGTACGCCTCGCGCCTCAGATTTCGGGCGCCTTGCACCTGGCGGCTTTTGATCAGCCTGTAACTTTTGTACATGTCCTCTTGCTGAAGGGGACTGAAATGTGATTTGACGCACGTCTGAAGAGGGCAAACTTCTATATAATCGGTTTCAAATCGGAGATATATGTTGAAAGCCACCAAGAAGCTGCTTCAGATCAAGTTGTATATAATTTTGCTGTTGTCGGTCCTCATCTCAGGGTGTCAAACCCTGCCATCCCGTTTAAAACAACCCCTGGCAGAAAATGGTGAACTCTATCTCTACCTGCAGCCGCTCCCCCAGGAAGCGGAACGTCTTGATCTGTCCCTGCTGGGCATATGGGCCATAAACAAAGATGGCAGTGAGATTCCGCTTAAACTGGCACTCACAGAGCTGAAAGGAAGTGAAAAGCAGCGGCAGCGCTTTCTTGCTTCAGGCCGTCTGCCGGCCGGAGATTATTCGGCCCTGGCTTACCGGTTAAATAAAGCCTCCCTGAAGACCGAGGATGGTTCCGCTTCACTGGGCATTCCCGATGAAGTGTTCAGAACCGAGGTCTTATTTACCGTTAAAGAGCAGAAGGCGCTACTGATCACCTTGACCTTGAACTATAAAAACTCCTTCAGCGACGAAGTGACCTTCCGCCCTGTATTCCTGGCAAATGTTCCGGGGAAACCGGTGCCGGGACTGGTTGGCTTCGTATCCAACAATGAAGACAACTCTCTCACCGTCTTTGATAAGCAATCCATGGAAGTCACCGGCATAATAGCAACGGGACGCGGTCCGAAGGGAATTGCCATCAACCAGCAGCGCCGCAGGGCTTTCGTGGCACTTGCCGAAGAAGACGCAGTGGAGGTTATCGATATTTCCAGCGGGGAGTCCCTCAACCGCATTTCCCTGAATCCCGGCGACAATCCCCAGGAAGTGGCCCTCTCTCCCGACGGCAGGACGCTCCTGACAACCAACGCCGGATCCAACAGTGTCAGCATTGTTGATGCCGACTCCTTATACGAAACAGGCCGGATCAATGTGGGCGATGGTCCCTCGTCGGCCCTGATCGATCCTTCAGGCAAAAGGGCCTTTGTCTTTAACACTCTTGCCGACAGCATTTCCGTCATCGATCTGCCCAATCGTTCCATTGTAACGACCTTAGTAACCGAACCCTGGCCGGTCAGAGGGCAGTTCAACCGGCAAGGCAATGCCCTGTACGTGATCCAGAAGCTCAGCTCATACGTGACGGTGATCAATCCCAATTCCCTGGCAGTTACCAAGAGGAACCATGTGGGTATAGGAGCCATTTCCATAAAGGTGGACAGTGTCAATGACCAGCTTTATGTGGGCAAGCAACTGGAAAACAGGCTGGCGGCTTATGATCCGTTCTCTTTTCTTCCCGGGGACTCCATTGCGGCAGGTCAGGAAAACGCTTACCTGACCATAGATGGTGAAGGTAACAACTTGTGCGTGCTGGACCCGGCAACCAGGTCCCTGCTGTTCATCAATCTTGTCAGCAGGAAAATCGTGGGCCGGATTGATGTGGGTGAAGCTCCCCATGGGGTTTCGTTGATGGGTGAGAGGTAATCTGTCCGTGGGAAAGGAATTGATAAGAAGCGCCGGTTTTGTGACAGGCTTCCTTTCTGTCCTGTTTTTCGGCATCGGCGGCCTTCCCGTTATTGCTCAGGCCGATTCGCTGAACGGTTTTCTTGAGTGGAATTACAGCAAGGTCCAATCGGAAGCCAGAAATAACAGTGACGTGACCAAAACAGAAACGAAGACCTTGAACCAGCGCTACAGCCTGAATTTGAATAAAAATCTCTACCCCAACTTGCGCCTGATCGGCAGTGGCATTTTTGAAAAGGAGCTTGGCTGGCTTACCAACAATGACATCAATTCGAGCAGTTCGGTGACTACCATGCGTCCATCGGTCGATCTAATCCTCAATACTCTTCTTTATACGGCCGGCCTTGGCTATAGCAGGAGGGATGAAACCTTGAAAACTACCGGCGCCCCAATGGCCAAAGGGATAAACGAAGATTTTCACGCCCAGTTTGGCTGGCGGCCGCTGAGCTTGCCGAAAGTGGACCTGCAGCTGACGAGGACCAATACCTTTGACGAGTTCCGGCTGCTGAACGATATCACCAATGATCGGATTTTACTTGGCATGAGGTACCAGCCGCTTAAGACGGTCGATTTGAAATACCAGGGAATCTACAGCAACGTTGCCGATAATCTGCAGGGTGTGGAGTCTCAAGAAATGACCAACAGCGCCCGGGTTACTTACTCGGACCAGTTTTTCAAGCAAAGGGTTCTTTTGAACACCACCTACAATGTGACCAGACAGCAGACCAGCACCGTTACCACTGGCAATAGCCAGGTGCCGTTTCAGCTGTTTCCCTTTACCGGATTATATGCTGCAAGTGATACGCCTGCTGTGGCAGCGCTGAGTCCTTCCGCCCCGCTGACCAATGGCGATACCACCACCGCCGCCGGGATTGATTCTCTCGGTGTTGCGGCGTTGACCGGCGGCGAAAGCAGGCCAAGAAATATCGGCGTCGATTTTATCGTCCCCACTGAGGTCAACTCCCTTTCCGTTTATGTGGATCGGGACCTGCCCCCAGGCATTGCCGGTTTTTTCAGCTGGGATGTTTACACAACTCTGGACGACCCAAACCTGGGTGCTCCCCGCTGGGTTTTGATCAAAACTGTCAGTGCTGCACCATTTGCACCTTTTCTGAACAGTTTTCGTTTCAGCATCGATTTTCCGGAGGCAACGGTGCGGGCCGTCAAGGTTGTGGTCTCGCCGCTGACACAGGTCGCTGCAGCCCTGGTGCCCAGCTTCCAGAATCCGGACAAGATCTTTGTCACCGAGCTGCAGGCCTTTAGCGTAAAGCCGGCAGGCGAGATCGAAGGGAATAATGTCAGGGTGTCACACATCTACAATGCCGATGTCAAGGCACGCCTTCTGGAAACGTTTCCGCTCTATTACGATGGCTCATTGTTCCTGTCCAGCAGTTCACCATCGGATTTCATCCGTTATACACTTTCCAACGGCCTGCACCTGGAGCACGCCTTCAACGACAAAATATCCGGGAGCAGTCGTGTAGCCCGAGAGGATGTGGATAATCCTGAAGGCCATAACGTTTCTTATCTTTACAGTGCATCACTAAAGGTTGTTCCGTTGAAGACCCTCCATCAAACCCTGATTTACAGCGGTCGCAACGAATCAATCTCCGGCAGGACTAAAAACAGCAATTCCCTGTTTCTCTATTCAAATGCTGAATTATACAAGGGGCTGAACCTAAATATGTCCGGTGGTGTAACCTACGTCACCGCAGAAAATGGAACAAGCGATCAAAATTACAACGCTGTGGTTGGGGCCAGCATAATCCCGAACCAAAAGCTGAGCATGAACGTCAATTACATGCTCAACAAAAACAGTTCCAGCGGTTCCAGTGGAAGTACCGGTTTTCTCCAGCAACGTGCGGAGTTCAGCACGTCCTTCAGGCCATATCCCACTCTGTATCTGTTCGCTTCCCTGGGGGTAATAAGCATCGATACTGAAATGGACACGCTCCTGAATTACGGGATCAACTGGTCGCCCTTCCCCGATGGCACCATTCAGTTCAATTTGCTGTACAACGAGAACATGAGAACCCTGGACAGGGCAAAGGAGCGGCTGCTTTCGCCAAGCCTGTCCTGGAAGGTGACCAGCAAAAGCCTGCTGGATTTTTCCTATTCCTTTGCCACCGCCGAATCCATAACCCAGTCGGCAAATTCAAATATTATGAGTCTGAATTATCGGATTTTCTTTTAGTTTTTTAAAATATTGCCCGGTTATTGCAATTCCGGCCCCCCCTCTCCCTGGCCCTCTCCCACAAGGGGGAGAGGGAATTTATAATTCTCCCCTCCCTTTATGGGTGGGGCTGGGGGAGGGTGCAGTGCCGCAGTTTTATACACAGCTGGGTTACGAGGAGAAATGAGGTCACCATGAAGCAATTAAATCCTAAAATCCAACAGCTTGCCCATCGCTTGGTGCTTACCATTGTCGCTGCGTTTCTGGCCGGTTGTGCAACCAGTGCTGATGTCTACAAGGAACCAACCATGGATTTCGGCTCGATCCGTACCGTTGCGGTTCTGCCGTTTGCCAACCTGACCCGCGACAATCAAGCAGCCGAGAGAGTGCGTGATGTTTTCTCCAACATGCTGATGGCAACAGGCACTATTTATGTCGTGCCCCCAGGGGAAGTGCTGCGTGGCCTCGCCCGGGCAGGCGTAACCAACTCTGTTGCTCCCTCTCCGGAAGACATCATCAAGCTTGGCGGGCTTATCAAGGTGGATGCCGTTGTCACCGGTGTTATCAGAGAGTATGGAGAGGTGAGGTCCGGCAGCTCGGGAGCCAATGTCATTTCCATGGGACTGCAGTTCATCGAAACCCAGACCGGCAAGGTGGTCTGGACGGCTGCCTCGACTCAGGGTGGCATCGGTATGACGGAACGTCTTTTGGGCGGCGGGGGTGAGCCAATGAACAAGATCACCGAAAAGGCTGTGGATGAGCTCATTGACAAACTTTTCAGGTAGATTGATCCTGCTGGCCATGGCTGGCATCATTGCCGGATGCGCCCAGACATCTGCATCTGTCAGGGGCGGAGAGCAGGGTGCGGCCAAGGGCTGTATTGTCGTGTTGCCCGTGGAAAA
The DNA here is from genome assembly GCA_963780945.1 of uncultured delta proteobacterium. Classification (GTDB taxonomy): domain Bacteria; phylum Desulfobacterota; class Desulfuromonadia; order Geobacterales; family Geobacteraceae; genus Geotalea. Next base: position 23,932 of record CAWAFF010000084.1, read on the forward strand.
CCTCAGCGGCACGGCGGCCCCCCTGAAAGAGATCCGTAAATCTCTGGTGGCGAAGATGGCCGGACAGGGAATGTGCATCGTTGATGACAATGTCACCAGTGGATTCATGGCCAGCCACCGCATGAGGAACAGCGGGACCATTGACAAGGGGCTTGCTCAGGCATTAAAGGCTGAAACCGGGGCCACTGCCGTGCTGATGACATCGCTGCAACTCTACAGCGATGCTGTCCCCCCCAAAACAGCTTTTTCCTGCCGGCTCGTCTCGACCGGAGAAACCCCTGCCATTATCGGTGTCGAGTCCGTTGCCCTTTCCGGCGATGATTCCCCGGGGATATTTGGTCTGGGCATGGTGGAACAACCGGCGGCATTGATGGATAAGGCCATGGACAGCATGACTGGGGCAATTGCCATGCTGTTAGCGGGTGAACGCCGGCCAGTTGCCGGTTCTTTTACGCTGCTGAAATACCGGCCGAAAACAGTCTATCATTCGCCAAGCCTGGATATGGAGCAGAAACTGACCATTGCCGTTGTTCCTTTCCTGAACAAAAGTGGTCGCAAGAGCGCCGGTGAGATGATGGCCTCCCATTTCATGGAGCAGTTTAAAAAACTGGAACAACACAGCGTTGTCGAGCCGGGCATGATTCGTCAGGCGCTGCTTAAATACAGGATTATCATGGAGGACGGGATTTCCCTGGCCAGTGCCGACCTGCTCTTTGACGACGTGGAAGCCGACCTGATCCTGACCGGCGAAGTTATGGATTACGAGGATTATCAGGGTGCCAACGGCTCAGCCAAGGTGGATTTCTCGGTTAAAATGCTGGACCGCAAGAGCCGGGAGGTGGTCTGGTCCTCACACAGCTACAATAATGGGGATGACTGGGTCTGGTTTTTCCAGGTGGGGAAGGTAAACACGGCGGAAGCGATGGCCATGAGGATGACTAGAGCGGTGGTGGCCATGATGGCGATCAACAAGGAATAGGCGGAAAGAATCTTTACCAAATGCAACCAGCAAAGACACAGCAACATATAACCGGCTGCCGACGGACAGTTTATTCAGCAGCCGCCAGAAAAGGAGCCATATGAAACAGATAGTCGTTATTACACTCAGTTTGTTACTCGCCGGAACAATGGGCTTTGCAGCCGAGCAGCAAATGCCGGCCGGCGACCAGGTCGTGAAAGAGAATGTCGCCCCGGTTGCAGAGTCACAGATCACTTTGAAGGTACCTCTGTTTTCGTCGTCCTTTGCAGAATTCCCTGTGGCAAAGGCCGGTGAAGACCATGTTACCCTGGCAGAACTCAATACATCCCTGGCCGCCGTCCATCAAAGGGCCGGTGAAGATAAAGCAGCCGGCAAGCATAAGTTTGATGCGGTCCTCAACCGTTTGATCAACAGCAAGCTTATCGTGCAGGAAGCCGACAGCATGGGACTTGCAGAGCTGCCCGAGGTCAAGCAGAAGCTGGAAGAATTCCCGAAGATGGCCATCAAGGAGGAGCTTAAAGATTTGCAGATAAAGGATCTTCAGCCCGCCAAGGAGGAAGTTGAAAAATTCTACCGGGAGGCGGTCCGGGAATGGAAGATCAAATCGATCAAATATGAGAAAGAGGATGATGCCAAGGAACTGGCGCGGGCAATTCAGGATGGCGGCAATTTCGATGAGCTGATGGCCAAAGACATTGACAGCGGCAAGGCGGTGGGGACCAAAGAAGGGGAATACGTGAAAGCGAAGGATCTTCTTCCCCAGGTGGCCGGCATAGTCGCCGGGCTCAAGGTCGGAGCGATCAGCATGGTTGTGCCGGTCGGCCCTGCATTCACCATCATCAAGCTTGAAGATGTCCGTTATCCCGAAGGTGATGTGGAGGCTCAGGACCTGGCAAGGAATCAGGCCCTTGGCATGAAACAGCTGCAGGTTCTGGCCGATTTCAACAAGTCGCTGACCACCAAATATGTGAAGATAAATAACAAAGTTTTCGACAAGCTTGACTTCGAAGCTGCCAAACCAGGTTTCAAGAAGCTGCTTTCAGACAAAAGGACCGTTGCCACCATCAAGGGGGAAAAACCCGTAACTGTGGCTGACCTGGCTGACAGCCTTCAGCAGAAATTTTTCCATGGCGTTGAGGAGGCGGTCAAAGGCAAGAGAATCAATGATCAGAAGATGTCGGCACTGTATGACATTCTTTATGCCAGGCTGTATCCGAAGGAAGCGAAAAGGCTCGGCCTGGACAAGACCGAAAACTACCAGGCCCGGCTCAAGGATTTCAAGGATTCACTTCTCTTCGGCATGTTCATCCAGACAGTGGTCGTCACTGAAATCAAGGTTACCGATGAGGAGGTCAAGGCTTACTACGACAAGAACATCGGCGATTATTCCTCTCCCGAAATGTTGAAAATCAGGGGCCTGGCCTTTACCAGGAAGGACTATGCCGAAGCAGCAATCAGCAAGTTGGTAAACGGTACCGAATACCAGTGGGTCCAGGCCAACGCCGAGGGACTTGTGGCCAAGGAAACCGAGGGCCTGGTGGAGTTCCCCTCCAATCCGGTTACCCATCGAGGTCTTCCGGAACCACTCCATGATGCATTGGCAGGGGTTAAAGCTGATGAGTACCGCCTGTATGAAAGTGCGGAGGGCTTTACCTATGTGGTGCATGTGCAGGATGTGATTCCGGCTAAACCCCAACCCCTGGAAATGGTCCAGAAAGTCATCAGCAAAAAGGTTTTCAATTCGAAACTGAATCAGTCGGTGGAGGACTGGGGCGTGAAGCTGAGGGATGCGTACAAGGTGAAGGTCTATGTAACCGATATCGGAATTTAGTTGAGATGTACCATCTAAACCCAACCCCCCTCAGTCCCCCCTTGACAGGGGGGAAGCCTTGAAGTCTCCCCTGATAAGGGGAGATTTAGAGGGGTTGATAGAAAGAACAAGAGTTGCATAGTAGCTAAGTGAGATCAAGGGTTAGATAGACAACTAGTGGAGAGAAAATATGCAGTCAATATTCAATAAGAGGTTTTTCCTAACTGCTACACTGCTGATGGTCTTGTGCGGCTTGGCGTTATTGATAACCCAGCCTTCGGAGGCGGCCAGAACCTTTACCCGCAAGGAATGTCTGGATTGCCACAAGAAGTTTTCCGACAAATACCTGGGCATGAAAGATGTTCATGCCGTGGTCAAGGCAAAGAAGTGCGAGGATTGCCACCTGCGCCACGGGGTGGTGCCGAAGCTGCTTCTGAAGGAGACAGGCAATGCCCTCTGCTTTAAATGCCACAACAAGGTAAAGGAAGCCCTGGCCAAGCCGAACGTCCATACCGCCCTCAAGACCGGCAAGTGCAGCACGTGCCATAATCCCCATGCTTCAAACGGCAGGCATCTGCTGACGGCTGAAGGCAATGAGGTCTGTTTCCAGTGCCACAAAAAGGATCGATTTCAGAAGAAGTTCGTTCACGGGGTGATGGCGAAGGATGGCTGCAAGGCCTGTCACTATTCACACAGCTCGGACGAAAAATACCTGCTGACCAAGGCTGAACCGAAGCTTTGCCTTGGCTGCCACGACAGCGCCAAGCCAGGTTTCAAAAAAGCCCACGGCAATTATCCGGTGGAAACCAAACGCTGCACCATCTGTCATACGCCACATTCGGCGGATCAGGCCAAGCTGCTGAAGGGCAGCGCCCATAATCCGGTTACTTCCGGCAGCTGCGACAGCTGCCACAGCGCTGCCACCGCGGCCCAGCCTTTTGCCGTCAGCGAAAAGGGGAGTGCCCTGTGCTACCAATGTCATGAGGCAAAAAATCTGATGGGGGGCGGAACCATCGAGCATGCTCCCTTCAAAACCGGTGGCTGTCTCTCTTGCCACAATCCCCATACCTCCGATTATGCGAAACTGTTGTCCGGCGATGGCAACAAGCTCTGCTTCAGCTGCCATAAGGACAAGGCAGCAACTGCCGCTTTTGCCCACCCGGCTGTAACCAAAGGCAAAGGTTGCCTTTCCTGCCATCAACCCCATGCTTCAAAGGAGAAAGGGCTGCTTCTGGCCAAGGATGCGGAAGTTTGTTTTCCCTGCCATGCCAAGGCCAGGGAAGCGCAAAAGAGCAAGGGCGTTCATGCCCCGTTTGCCGGTGGAGAGTGCACCGCTTGCCACAATCCCCATGGCTCGAACATTCCCAAGATCCTGAAGGACAGGATGGACAACCTTTGCTACAGCTGTCACCCCGACGCCGAATCCAAGTTCAAGAAAACCTACACCCACAAACCGGTTACCGATGCCAACTGTACCGGTTGCCATACGGCTCACGGTTCACCGGAGCCAAAATTGCTCAAGGCATCCGGAGCGAAACTCTGCAGCCAGTGCCACAGCGGCTTAATGAAAGAGGCGGTGGGAGGTTCGAATCACATGCCGTTTACCGGTGGGGACTGTCTCGTCTGCCATGCCAGCCATGGCAGTAATGTGGCCGGAATGCTGGTGAATAAACAGGACGTGCTCTGCCTGGAATGTCATACCGATGCCAAGAAAGGATTGGAGACTGCCAAGAGCAAGCATCAGCCGATGGTGGCGGGTGAGTGCACCAAGTGTCACAGCCCCCACAAGGCATCGCTCAACAAGCTTCTTCTGGCCCAGAGTTCCGATCTCTGTATGACCTGCCACAAGGGCCTGAAGGAAAAGATGGCTAAGGAAACGGTGCATTCGCCGGCGGCCAAGGATTGCCAGCAGTGCCACAAGCCCCATTATGCAGCGGCTTCTCATCTTCTCGACAAGCCGGTGCAGGAGCTATGTGCCCAATGCCATGATACGAAAGGTGCGTCCTTCAACAAGAACCATCTCAACATTGCGGCGGCGGCCATGAACTGTATGAGCTGTCATACCCCACACTCGTCAACGGACCCTAAGTTCTTCAAAGATACCAGCCACGCCCCGTTTGCGGCGCGGTCGTGCGACGATTGTCATATCGTCGGCAAGCAGTAATAAGGAGTCATCACTATGAAGTCAAGAGTTGCAGGAATCCTGCTTGCCCTGATAGTTTCCCTGGTCGCCATTGCCCTGGGCTACGCAGAAGACAACGCCCTCAAGTTCAAACTGAAACCGGGAGCCAACGGCAAGCTATGTCTTAACTGTCATGACAATTTTCAGGAGAAGCTGAAGAAGCCGGTGGTACACACCCCGGTAAAGGCTGGGGAATGTACCGGCTGCCACAGCCCCCATACATCATCCCACGGCAAACTGTTGGCCGCGGACCCAAAGAACATCTGCTATTCGTGTCACGCCCAGATGGGCAAAGCAGGAGATCGCAGTGTCCACAAGGTGGTCGCGGAAGGAAAATGTGTAAAATGCCACGATCCCCATTCCGCTGCCGGTAAGAATAATCTGCTCAAGGACGGCAACGAGCTCTGCCTCGACTGCCACAAGGAGATGGGCGAAACGCTGTCAAAGGTGAAATTCAAGCACTCGCCGGTGGGGAAGGGCTGCCTCAACTGCCATGATCCCCACTCCTCTGCGAAATATGAGTTCCTGCTGAAAAACGAGGTGCCGGCATTGTGCATCGGTTGCCACAAGACCGACCGCCCCATTTTCGCCAAGCAGCATATGAACTACCCGGTGGCAAAGGCCCGCTGTACCTCGTGCCACGATCCCCATGGCTCGAACAATCCCGGCATCCTCTTCAATGCGGTGCACAAGCCGGTTGCCAACAAGCAGTGCAACCAGTGCCATGACGAGGCTAGTTCGGCAACACCGCTCAAAACCAAGCGGGGAGGCTACGAGCTTTGTAAAGGTTGTCACAATGACATGATCAACAAGACCTTCGCCAAGAAGCAGATGCACTGGCCGCTGCTCAGCAAGGAAGGGTGTCTGACCTGCCACAACCCCCATGCCGCGCCGAAAAAGGGGCTCTTGAAAGGCAATATGCTCGTTTTGTGCGGCCGCTGCCATCAGGACACCATCAAGCGCCAGGAACAATCCATGACCAAGCACCCGCCGATCCAGGAGGGAGATTGCATGTCATGTCACAATCCCCATTCGTCGGACAACCAGTTCCTGACCACCCAGCCCTCGGTCATCGAATTGTGCGGCACCTGTCATGACTGGCAGAAACATTCGACCCATCCCATCGGGGAAAAATTCAAGGACCCGCGGGACAAGAACATTACGCTCCAATGCCTGAGCTGCCATCGCTCCCACGGTACGGAATACAAGCATTTCATTCCAGCCCCGTCTCCGACCGAGCTCTGTACCCAGTGCCATGACAAGTTCAAGAGGTGATCATATGACAGGAAAAAAAATACAATTTTTAATGGCGGCAGCCTTAATCACCCTGCTGCCCATTGCCGGCCACGCTGCCGAGTCAGTGAAGCTGAAGTATTCGGCCGGTCTTTATGCCGATGAAAAAGGGGGGAGTTGAAGAACCCCGAAGGCGTCGCCTGCAATGATTCTTCGCTGGTGGTGGCCGATTCTGGCAATGGGCGGCTGTTGCGCTACAGTTTCCAGGGGAATGAGGTCAAAGGGGGCACAGAGGTAAAGCTTTCCCAGTTGACCAATCCGGTGCGAGTCCAGTTGACGGCAAAGGGGGACATCTATGCCTTCGATGCCAAGACCCGGCGCATCATTCAGGTAAGTCCTGCGGGCACCTTCCAGAAATATGTGGAACCGCAGGGCGTTCCAGCCCCAGCGGCTATTATTTCCAACTTCAAGATCGACGGGGAAGGGCAGTTCCACATGCTGGATATTTTTTCCGAGCGGGTGCTGGTTCTGGACCAGGGAGGAAAGTTCCTGAACCAGATTCCCTTTCCCAAGGGCTACGGGTTCATGATCGATCTTGCTGTTGACGGCAAGGGGACCATTTATCTGGTTGACAGCACCAACGGCATTATCCACGCCGCTCCCCGGGGCGGCCAGGAATTCGCACCACTGGTTAAGAATCTAAGGGAATATGTGTCGTTTCCCGGCTACATCACCAATGATTCGAGAGGGCTTATCTACGTGGTCGACCAGAATGGAGGAGGATTAGCCATTTTTGGCCAGGAGGGTTCCTTCCTGGGCCGTAGCCTCAGCATGGGCAGAAAGAACGGGCTCCTCTATTATCCGGAACAGATCTGCATAACCGGTTCCGGTTCGATTTTTGTCGCCGATAGGGACAACAGCCGGGTTCAGCAGTTTGAAATGGTGAAATAACAATGCCACGTGGAGCAATTACGATGAGACGCTATAATTTAAAGGTATTACTCAGCTTAATTTTTGTTTTTGCCATAGCCGTGACGGCCTCTGCTGACTTCAAATCGGGGCTTGCCGCCTACCAGCAAAAAGACTATCCGACCGCACTGCGCGATCTGAAAGCTGACGGCGGAGCTGATGCCAGCTATGTCCTCAGCGTCATGTATTACAATGGCCAAGGGGTCGAGGCAAGCAAAAGCGAATCCATAAAGTGGTTGCGCAAATCAGCCGACCTGGGAATGGAGCGGGCACAATACAATTTGGCCATGGTCTATGACAAGGGAGAACTTGCTCCCAAGGATCTGTCGGAGGCGGCAAAGTGGTATCGCAAAGCCGCAGAGAAAGGGAATGCCCAGTCACAGTTCAACCTTGGGCTCATGTACACCAATGGCGAAGGGGTGGCAAAGGACAAAAAAGAGGCGCTGAAATGGTTGAACAAGGCGGCAAAACAGGGACATCCCGGTGCCCGCAAGCTGGTCAAGGTAATGAATGACAAGAATGACCATAGCCGAAAAATCAAAGAGTAAGGAAGGAGTTCCCATGAATTTTTGTAAACTGGCACCACTGGTTGCCGCTGCCATTGTCCTTGGAATAATGATAGTTTCCGGTTGTAAAAATGGCGAGTCAATGCTGATCGGCAAATGGAAAAACATCAGTCTTGAGGAGATTGTGGTATTCAAGAAAGATAAGACCGGTACCTTTGAGGTCAAAAACAATCCCAGCCTAATTTTAAATGGTCCATGGTGGGAGACGACAAAGTTAAAATAGAGATTTCCTTTATGGGGAATGCTCAAAGCTTGCTGGGAAAAGTTGAAAAAGATACCTTCATTCTCGAAGGTAAAGGCGAACAGGCCATTTACAAAAAAATGCAATGACCTTGCTGACAAATGAATAACCAAGGGGCGCTCTGCAGGGGGCGCCTTTTTTTAATTGCCATAAAAATAAAGGCGAACTTGATTTTGTGCAGGAGCATCACGCTAAAAGATGTTAAACTTGCAGCCGTTAAATAATCACAAATGCGGGGGCCGGGCACAACATGCATGCAAATGCTCTACTGAAACAGATGGCCTATAGCGGCATCAGGCTCGTCATTATCCTTTATCTCGCCATCCTCATGGCCAACTATCTCAATGGCCGTAACTTTTCAGATTTTCTCGGCAAGACCATGATCAAGGTCCATGCCGAGGCCAGTAGGGGCGTTGATGCCAATCAGTTGTCCAAGCTCATCCTTGAGAAAAACTACAGCCAGCTGCAGGAACTTCTGGACCGTAACTACAGCATAAATGCGCTTGTCATAACCGACTGCAAGACCACCAATGAGAGTTGCCCCGGCCAGAGCATCATTTTTCAGACCAATCCCCAACTGCTCCCCGACAAGCAGATACTCCTGATGGACCTGATCAACTATCCTTTCGTGGTTCTTCGTCAACCATCTTCATCCATTCTTCAGTTGCTGCAGCCGGGTGATCATGGCGGGCATTCCGGCGAGGTAATCGGTCGGGTCTATTCCATCAGTACCATTCCCAGTTTCAGTGAAAATTACCGTCAGTGGTTGCGTAATCCATTTGCCCCCAATGAATTGTGGCGGAAATACCTGACTACCATGGCAAGCTGTCTTTTGGGGGGAATGATTACCTGGCTGGTCATTGAGCTGTTTCTCAAAATCAGGCGCATTGAACAAAACAACGCCAGACAGCGGGAGGCGGAACTGATCGGGGATGCGGATACATTTCTGGTCCAGCTGGACGAGAAGGGCCGACAGATCGAAGAACAGCAACGCCGCTCCAGCAAGCAGTTTCAGAACTACATAGGAAAGATCAAAGATCTCGAGCAACGCCTGAAGGATGTGGTTGAATATCGTGAAATCGCCGAGGCAATCATCACGGACCTTGAGGAAGAAAACAGCCGCCAGTCCCTGGAATTGATGGAGCAGCTGGATACGACCAAGCGTGAAAAAGAGCAATTGCAGATCGAGGTGGAGAAATACAAAAAAGCGGTCGGCCGGGACAAGGTGGAGGCCTCGCGGGCACTTTCCAGCGCCATCAGCACAAAAACAGGCACTGCCTTTGAACAGCAGGTAATAGACGGTATTGCTGAAAGCCCAAAGGTAAGGGGCGGCGACTGGCGGGTGGTCAGTCATTTCGATGTGGCGGCCGGCAACAGTGGCAGCCGCTTTATCGACTGTATTGTCGTCAGCAAGGACTATCTGGTGGTGCTGGAGGTAAAGGGTTATTTCGGCATTATCGAAGCGGAAGGGTCGGTGGAGAATTCCAGGTGGGTCTGCCGTAGTGGCAACCGGACCGTGGACATCAAAGGAGATTGGGGCGAAAACCCCTACCATCAGGTGCGTGATTATGTGATGAACCTGATGAACCTGATGAAGCACAAACTGCCGCAATTGCCGGTGTACGGGGTGGTGGTCTTTCCGGAGAAAAGTGACATCTCCGGGTTGGAATCCAAGATCGGCAGGTTCTACCGCATAACCACCGCGGATCGCCTGTTATCGGTACTGGGGCAGATGGAGGCGGAGGCAAGGCGGACCAATGCCTTTAGTAAGCGCTTGTCACCTGAAGAGATAGAGGATGTCATGCGGGGCAAGAAAGGGTGAACGACTCGGGAAATGACCCGCCCGGTTTCTTTGAGCGGTCGGTGTCTATTTTCCTGGTTGGGAACTTCGATTTTCACTCAATAGCACTGACCGGTGACGTAGACACGACCAAACTCCAGTTGAGCCAGGTCCGATTCATGGATGTAGTAGTAGAGCCTTCCAAGATCGCCCCACATCATGCCTGGGAGATCATCGGAGTCAAACTGAGCCAGCAGCTTCCACCGTGATAGTTGGGAAAGCTGCTCCTGTGATAATGGCCCCTTGCCAAGGACGATCCCCGCACATTCAGCTTCCATGTAAGCACCTTGAATCGAGGCTGGATTACCAAGCAATTGATGATGTGGATCGGTCTCCTCCTCCCCGAGCAACTCATAATACTTGTCATAGAACGCGTCAGAATAGACCGAGTCCTCACTCAGAGCGTCGAGGGCGAATGACATGCCGTCGGGTGGCGTCATTTCGCAGCTAAACGACATTCGGCAACCGCGGAACACACGCTCAGGATGCTTACCTCTAAACAACCTGCTAAACCAGGATGGAGAGATTGCATTGGGCAATTGTGGTGGAGGATTGCGCGGGCCAAGGTTTTCCTGATCGGGCTTGAGATACAGAACGCTATGGCCGGTGGTGCCCCAATCGTAGAAGAAGCTCAGCAGACCGTCCTTGGGCAGTTTATTTTCGAGATCGAAAGGATGGGCATCTGCAAGATTGATCTGGGCGACAAAATGTAGTGCCCGATTATCAACTACCGGCCAGTGGGTATCAGGAGGCAAATCTGGCAGACCGCCGATCCGAGAGACTCCAATCTTATTCGCAGATTCATCAGGTGCGTTCGTGCGTAGCCGAATACTTGGCTTTACATAGGTGAGTACGCGTTCGATCAAGTCCGGAGCGACCTCGCTGCGGATCAACTCTTCAATTGCCTTATTTTTCACTGGCGCCTCCGGTGCTAAAGGGTTCGATGGTAGAACTCGCAGAAAACCCATCATGTCCTGCTTTTTTATCGCATTGTGCATTTGCAATTTGAATCCACCCTGCCTTTGTCTCGGTCAAGGGTTACCCCTTAGACATCTACCTGCGGCTAGTTGCATTTAATGCTGTAGCTTCACGGCAGAATCATAAGCGGCTTCAGCTCTGGTAGCATCACCAACCTTTTTATAGAAGTCTCCAAAAAGCATCCACCCAAGTGGATAATCGGGATACAGTGAAATCAGTTCCTCGATATACGGATATGCCTGAGCAACATCACCTATGGCCATATTCACTCTTCCAAGTTTCAGCAGAAGTGACTTCTCCTTCCACCCCGATTCCCACGCCTGTTCATACAGGTAACGGGCACGCAACAGGTCTCCTGCACGATCATAGGTCGATCCCAGCGCTAAAGAAACTGCAGCGCTATGCGGATTTTTTTCGAAAGCATCTTCCCAAACCGTAAGGGAGTTTTGCCAGATATCTATCTGTTTGAGCGTGATGACAGGCAGGCAAACAAGAAGGAGCCCCAAAATAAGGAGGCTCAACTTATGCTGCAGAGGAGAGACCTTTGTTATCCAATTACTCACTATGCCGGCTACCAGTGCGGCGGCACCAACCATCGGGAAGTAGAGATAACGGTCATTCATCAAGGTAACAAGCGGGACGATTTGCGATACGGGCAGGAGTCCGATAAAAAATGCCCCAGCCCAGAAAAGCAGTGGTCGGTTGCGTTGGTAGAGGTGGAAGCAAGCGTACAGAAGGGCAACAAGCAGCAGGCCCGACAGAATGACTGTGCTATCTATGACGGTTTTCAGTGGAGAATCATAGAAGACAGTCAGGCGCATGGCCAGAACAACATCTCAAGGTAACGAGCTATGACAGTCAACATTGTCAAGAATGTAGTAAATGCACTCCCGCCGTAATATTCCAGCCTCATTCCCCCACCTGCTTCGGGTCTCTGGGTCTGTAAGGCAATAAACCCTATGATCAAGGCAAGAATTAAATAGGGAATCTTGTCGAGAAGCCATCTCCGACGCTCCTCAGGGCTCTTAAAGCAGATGTCGTAGAGCATGAGTATCAATGGCAACACGACTACAACAGACTTAGTGAGGAGTGCACAGAGAAACGCTGCGACAGAACCGGCATATATTACCCATGCCCTCCCGGAGCGGCTACGATCTGTGTAGAACAGATAAAGCAGCAGAGACAGCAGGAAAAAGAACATGGACATGACGTTTTTCCGCTGAGAAACCCAAATCGCAGATTCAACCTGCACCGGGTGCAGCAGGAAAATACAGGCGGCGGTAAAGGACCACATCTTCCTGTAACTGAGTTTCCAAACGAGGAGTAGTACAGCAGGCCGTTCAAAAGATGAAAGAGCAGGTTAGTAGCGATAAATCCTGCTGGTCGAAGCCCATATAGCGTGCAGTCCAGCATGTAAGAGACAATTTGGAGCGGTGCATAGTTGCCGACGAAAGACTTGGTAAAAGCCTCTCTCAGGTGCTCAAGAGAAAATCCCCAGACCGCTGTGTTGTCCGTCACATAAATCTGGTCGTCCAATTCCAGAACAAACTGATGGCTTAGCGACTGCCGAAAATTGCCACCGTTACCAGCACCAAAAGAAGGATTGGCAGAATATGCTTTTTGTACGAGATATGGGTAAAAATACGTAACTCCACTTCTGTTTCCGTTAGTTGAGGACGCTTTCGATTAAGTCAGGAGCGACCTCGCTGCGGATCAACTCTTCAATTGCCTTATTTTTCACTGGCGCCTCCGGTGATGAAGGGTCCGATGGTAGAACTCGCAGAAAGGTCGGGGCCATCTTGCTTTTTGAATATCTAATACATCTACTTCTTAGAACCTATTTTTAGTTTAAACAATAAGATCAGTAGCAATGCATTTATAGTAATAACTGTTATAGTATGTTTACTTTT
>CAWAFF010000085.1:0-17300 GCA_963780945.1 uncultured delta proteobacterium
ATGGCAGCCAACTGTTTGCTTCCAGTATCTTCAGCAGAGGCAGCGTTGCCTGCTTGTCCCCTATCCGACCCAGAGACTGGATGGCCTCTTTTTTTTCCTTTTCTCGCCGGGAGAAAAAATCTGGTTTTTCCACGATCTTGATAAGCAAGGGCACTGCCACCTTGCTTTTCAATAGTCCAAGAGCCACGATGGCATGAAGAACGATAGCCTGGTCTTCATCATCGAGAAGGGCCAAGATCATGGATACGGCATCATTGCCCCCTGTTTTTACAAGTGCATGAATGGTTTCCTTCCTGACCCGCTGATCCTTATGGAAAAGGGCAGGCCGGAAGGCATGGACGCTTTCACGGCTGCCAATCTGACCGAGAATTGCCACCATGTTTCGTACCACATACCATCTTTCATCCTTTAACATTGCCAACAGCGGGGGGATCGCTGGTAACCCAATGGCAAGCAGTGCGGCAGCTAATGCTTTTCGACCATACAGTCCCTCTGCCAGACAAAGCCTCTGGATGATCCCATAGGCCACTTTCGCCCCCAATTTTTTCAATATTGGGTAAATCATCTCAATCTCTGTAGTGTTGGTGCTGCTTTCCAGCTGCTGCAGGAGAAAATCTGTCATCACTCCACTTGAAATCTGCTCCAGCAGGAAGAGCGCATAGTCTCTCTGTATCGTACTCCTGCTCTCATCGTCACAATGCCGTATGAGCGCTTCAAGAATAGAGAAAAGAGGAGCACAAATAGCATTTATCTTCAGCTTTTCAGCTTCTGCAGCCAAGGCTCGTCCCAACTGCTGGTAACGATTATCGTCAGTTTCCTGATTCATGCGGGAAAGCAGTTCCTGCAATGAATTCGCTTCTTCGGGAGAATCCTTGGCGACCATACTCGCGGCAGAATCACTTGTACTTTCTTCATCATCGGCAGCCACAAGGGTGGAAAGCTTTTTCTCTTCTAGTGCCTGCCGTTTTTCCCATATTGCCGACAGGTCCATTTCATTTGCCCAGATGGTTGTTATATCCTGAGCCAGCATCAGCTGGGGCATCCCTCCGGAAACCAAGAGCTTATTTCGATCGAGAGACAACAGCTGCAGGAAATTGCGCATGTCTGCGAGAGTAAGGTCAGGCAAAAAAGCAAGGTGCTGTATCCGCCTGACAAACATCTCGCCAGCAAGTGCAGTAATCATTTGGTTGGTCTCGATCTTCTGCAGTTGATCCTTAACAGCAAAACCGGCGCGGCTGATTACCAGCACCAGTTCCTTTTCTTTCACATGCTCTTTTAGGGACTCATAGACAACACCCAGGATTTCCTCGCGCAGGGGATGGGAAACCGGATAAAAACTGATTGCCCTTGAAGCTTTGTATATATCGACCAGAAGCAGGCCAATATTTCCTGGCAGATCAGCTTGGTGGTGAACCAGTTTCAGTATTGAATCCTTACCGCTGCTCATGTTTATGCCTATTAAAGATGGATTGAAAGCGTGCAATTTTATCGTATTATTAAAATCTTTGTCAAATTAATACGACTGGAAGAACACCAGCAAAGGGTCGCTGGTTGACACCCCCGACTAAAGAAGCTAGTATCCCACAACCTAAAAACCAATGGTGCCCGAAATTGAAGACTAAAACGCTGTACAGTTGCCAGAAATGCGGATATCAGAGTGCCAAGTGGCTGGGCCGATGTCCCGACTGCGGTTCATGGAATACCCTTGAAGAAGAACTAAAGCTTAAATCTGGATCTTCTGCCTTTTCATCGCCCTCTGCAGCCCCACCTTTACCAATTTCCCAGGTAGGCGGTGAAGCAGAGATGCATCTTCCTACCGGCATTTCCGAGTTTGACCGCGTACTTGGCGGTGGACTGGTGGCGGGATCGCTGGTCCTCATCGGTGGCGATCCAGGCATCGGAAAATCAACCCTGCTTCTACAGGCAATGAATCACCTGGCAAGGAGCACCGGAAAGGTACTTTACGTTTCGGGAGAAGAGTCAGCTCGCCAGATAAAGCTGCGCGGCGCCCGGATGGGAGTCAATGCCGCCGATCTCTTTATCCTGGCTGAGACCGCCTTGGAAAACATCCTTCTGCATATTACTAGAATGCAGCCCAAGGCGGTGGTCATAGATTCAATTCAGACAGTCTTTACATCCGCATTGGAGTCTGCGCCGGGAAGTGTCAGCCAGGTTCGTGAAACAGCCGGCCGGCTCATGATGATGGCCAAGGGAAGCGGCATCCCTGTTTTTCTGGTCGGCCATGTCACCAAGGATGGGGCCATCGCAGGCCCGCGGGTTCTCGAACATCTCGTGGACACGGTTTTATATTTTGAGGGTGATTGTGGACATCCGTTCAGAATTCTGAGGGCCGTCAAGAACAGATTCGGCTCCACCAACGAGATTGGTGTCTTTGAGATGAAAGACGGCGGTCTCTGCGAGGTGAAAAACCCCTCCGAGCTTTTCCTTTCTGAACGCCCCATTGGGGTTTCCGGCTCCGTAGTCGTTGCCTCTCTTGAAGGGAGCCGTCCCGTTCTGGTGGAACTGCAAGCCCTTGTCACCGCGTCTTCACTTGGCGTCCCCCGCCGCACCACCATCGGCGTAGATCACCACCGACTCTCCCTGCTTGTGGCCGTGCTTGAAAAAAAAGTTGGGCTTTCCCTTGCCGGTCAGGATATCTTTCTTAATGTGGCCGGTGGCGTAAAATTAAACGAGCCGGCTGCCGATTTGGGCATGATAGGCGCCGTGGCTTCCAGCCACCTGGACAAGCCGGTGGCAAGCAACACCTTGTTGTTAGGAGAAGTTGGGCTTGCCGGTGAGGTGCGTGGCATTACCCAGCCTGAGCTTCGGGTCAAGGAAGCGGCCAAGCTGGGTTTCAGTCGATGCATCCTTCCTGCCAGCAATCTGAAGCACGTAAAGGTTAAGGGATTGGAATTGATCGGCGTGAAATCCGTTGAAGAAACCTTGGCCCAGATCTTTTGAATCCCCCTTGCACACGCCTGCCAGGAAAATTTTCCTTTACTAAATAGTTAAAATCCTTTTTAATATCGAGATGATTTAGCAAAGGATGGTGAAGGTCATGGATCCAACTAAAATAGAATTTTTCAAGAATATCCTGCTGGATGAAATTCGGGTTCTCAGAGAAGAAGCCGGAAAAACCGTTTCGGAGATGACCTCCGATACTACCAACTTCCCGGATCCCAACGACCGGGCAACCCAGGAATCGGACCGAAACTTCGAACTTCGCATCCGGGATCGGGAACGTCGACTTATCAACAAGATCAAGGAAGCGCTTGAGCGTTTAGAGGATGGCACATTCGGTATCTGTGAGGTATGCGAAGAAGAGATCAGCGAGGCGAGGCTCAAGGCACGCCCGGTGACGACTCTCTGCATTGATTGTAAAATTGAACAGGAACAGAAAGAGAAGATTCGATAACTGATCGTTTCCCCAATCTTTATCCCCCGGAGTACATCCCGCCGGAGTTTTGCAATGACCTTTCGGGAAAAATACAATCTTTTGAGTTCTGTTGTGCGAATTGTAGACCCCTATGATCGCACCTCATTTCAGAAGCTGAAATCCCTGGTTAAACTCCTCTCCAAACAACTTCATCTCTCCTCCGTTACCATTTATATATATGACCAACAGTCAGGATATCTTTCGCAAAAGATTACCAGCGCCCCTACAGGCATCGCAACTGCCTGCCGGATTCCCGTTGGTGTGGGTGGCGCAGGGAAGTGCGCTGGGGGGAAAACTCCTCTTTTTGAAAAACCGGAATTTCTGCACAAGGATGAATATCGTCACGGTAACGAGGCTGAATTCTTTTTTGAACCAATGTTGCGTGATGATAAGCTTTTTGGTGTGCTTGCCATTGGTCTGGGGCCAAACGAGCAACTATTAAAACCTGAAAAAAAACTGCTGGACCAGGTACAAGTTATTGCTCTTCAGCTGCTGGCAAGCTTTTCCTCTGAGAACGATAAAAAACTGGAAGAACTCTCCCTTCTCTATCGTGTCAGCAACACCATACTTTCCACCATAGAGCTCAACAAACTAATTCATTTGACGTTGACAGCTTTGACCTCTGGCCCTAATCCTTTTTTCGACAGAGCCATGCTGTTCCTTATTAATAAAAGATCCGGAATCATGCAGGGAATGCTTGGAGTAACGAGAGAAACCTCTTTAAGCTGCGAAGATCCTTTCGCGGGCTCGGAAGATATTCTGGCAAACCGTTGGGATATCTCCGAGGAAGACATGATCTGCCAGCGAGCTTCCACATTCAATCAGGATGTGATGGCTAGCCGCCTTGAATTGAACCGGTCGTTGAATGTTGCGTCGAAAGCCGTTTTGGAAAAAAGATTGATCTATGTGGCCCAAGCTTCTAAGGCAAAGCGGGTCGATCACGAATTTATCAAGCGGTTCGGCATTACCTCTTTGCCATCGCGCCTCTTATCGCCCGGGAAAAAGTTGTTGGCATTATTGTTGTGGATAACGCCCTCCACGGAAAGCCGATCACCCAGGACAGTCTGCGCTTTCTGCAGCTATTCGCCAATCAGGCAGGCATGACCATCCAGAACTCCATCCTTTACAACCGCATAGAGGATACAAATCGTGATCTATCCGAGGCCCAGGACCGCCTCATACAGGGGCAGCGTTTGGCAGCCATAGGTGAAATGGCTGCAGGCATTGCCCATGAGCTCAAGGGACCTTTAGTATCAATCGGCGGATTTGCCAGACGGCTGGCAAAGAAATTCGCCCCTGCAACTGAAGAAAAAGCAAATGCCGACCTTATCGTGCGTGAAGTGTTGAGATTGGAAAAAATGCTCACCGATATCCTCTCCTTCTCGAGAAAAACAACCATATGTTACACGACCTGCAACATATCCGAGATAGTCAAGGACGCACTGGCGGTGGTACAACCAGCCCTTGAGGAGAAAAAGATCCAAGTCTCAGCCAACTTTCCCCGTAAGGTCGCCACCTTTCTTGGCGACAGCCAGCAGTTGCAGCAGGTATTTATCAATCTGTTTCTCAACAGCCAGGAAGCAATGAAGCAGGGGGGGAGAGCTGACCATAAGAATCAGCAGTGCCAACCTCAACAGTAAAAAAGCTGTTGCAGTTAAAATCGGCGATACCGGAGGAGGAATCCCGTTAGAAACATTGAATCATATCTTTAATCCCTTTTATACCACCAAAGATAGCGGTACCGGCCTCGGGTTGCCCATAGCCAATCGCATTGTCACCAACCACTGTGGTAAGATAAATATCAATAATCATCCAGATCGGGGTGTCGAGTTTACCGTCGTTTTACCTGCCCAGAATTGAATTTTCTTTCCAGATAGCGGCAGGTGAGTTATAAAATCTTTATACCTTTGGGGATGTAGCTCAGTTGGGAGAGCGATGCGTTCGCAACGCATAGGCCGTCGGTTCGATCCCGATCATCTCCACCAATTAAAAAAGAGGTACGCTTCGGCGTAACCTCTTTTTTTCAATGACCAAACTTTTTTTACTTCCTGCCCCACCCTTACAGGGTGATACGAAGCTCACACCTTCTTCGGCTTTCATCCGGCCAAAATTTACGCTATACTGGCTCATCTCTCTGCCACATCGTGGATAAATGCCCTTCAAGGAGTAGTCGTGAGCAAAATCCTGCTCCCATTGTTGCTGTTGCTCATAATCTTCCTTTTTTTCTTGCTGGATCTGGACCGGTTCCTGACCTTCGAAGCACTGAAGGCAAACCAGGCTGAGCTAGTGACCTATTATGAGCGTCATAAAGCAGCTGCTGCCCTGACATTCATCGGCATTTACATCATCCAGACAGCTCTCTCCCTTCCGGGGGCGGCAATACTGTCACTTGCTGCCGGTGCAGTTTTCGGCGTGATTCAGGGCACGATATATGCCAATATCGCTGCCACCAGTGGCGCTACACTGGCCTTCCTCGTCACCCGCTATCTCCTCCATGGGGCTGTTCAAAGGCGTTTCGGCGCCAAGCTGGAAACGATGAACAGGGAGCTGGGCGCGCGAGGCTTCAACTATCTGCTTTTTCTTCGCCTGATTCCTATTTTCCCCTTTTTCCTCATCAACCTTGCCGCCGGCCTGACCGGCCTGAAGCTGAGAACATTTTTCGTTGCCACGCTGCTGGGCATTATCCCCGGCAGCTTTATCTTCTGCAATGCCGGAGCAAGCCTTGCAAGTATTCAATCCCCAGACCAGGTGATCTCGCCACGGGTGCTCGCTTCGTTCGCCCTGCTGGGCTCATTTGCCCTCATACCTGCTATCTATGGAAAATGGAAGGGGAGAGGGAAACATCCCTGAGTGGATTCATTTGCGTAGCGCCAGCCCCAATAGAATTACTGCCTTTTTTTTAGGCATTATGCAATTTGCAGTTGATAAAAAACGGGTTTTTTCTTCGATCCACATCTTGTCCACAGCTATTTCCACAGCATCTGTTGACTATAATAGGTTATGAACTTGCACCAGCCAGGCTTGAACTTGAACCCAGCTCCGCAATCACTTGAATTCACTGTATTTACTATAGGTGAATATTCTGGAACCTACGTTTAATGGGGTTGGGCGAAGGAACTATTGTAACAGCGCCGTTGAACGGTGGCCTGTTGGCCTTGGTATCATCTTAAGCACCAGTGGAACAAGATCTGCAAAGAGGGGTGAGACGATGCCGGCAATGGGTAAGCCGAATGGGTTTCGCATCGAAAGGATTACCACCATGAAACTGCTGTTTATCCTGCTGGCCTTGCTAGCTGCCTCAGCACCAGCCATGGCCGTTGAAATCAATGTGTCTGCCGCCGTCAGCCTCAAGGAGGTTATCACGGAACTGGCTGATAACTATGAAAGCAGGCATAAAGATGTCGTTATCTTCAAAAATTTCGGCGGCACAGGAAACCTTGCCAGGCAGGTGGAAAACGGCGCCCCGGCAGACATCTTTATTGCCGCCAATTCCCAATGGATGAGATATGTAAATGATCGAAAGCTGATGGCTGCCCCGACTATCGTCAACCTCGCCCGCAACACCCTTGTTTTTGCCGGCAGGTCTGATAAAAAGATCAGGAGCGTGCAGGACTTGTTGACATTGGATCGGATCGCCATTGGCAATCCACGAAGCGTCCCTGCCGGCGAATATGCCATGGCAGCAATCAGGAAAGCCGGATTGGAGAAAGGTGTTGCTAAAAAACTGGTCATGGCCAAGGATGTGCGCGAGTGCCTGCTTTATCTGGAAAAAGGCGAAGTTGACGGTGGATTTGTTTACCTGACTGAGGCTCTGCAGGCCAAGCAGGCGAAGATACTGTTTGTAGTACCTCAAAACCTGTATGCTCAAGCACTGTATCCAATGGGGCTGACAATGGCAGGCAGCAAAAATCAAGCTGCTATTAATTTTTTCGCCTATCTCCGCAGCAAAGAGGCTAAAGAGATTTTAAATCGGCGTGGTTTCTCGCCAAGTTAAGCTTCATGGACAAGAAGGAATTATGCTCTCACTAGCCCCATCCGATTATGAAGCAATCTGGTTGTCGGCAAAAGTTGCCTTTGCTGCCACAGCTCTATCCCTGCCATTCGGTATCGCCTTTGCCTACCTCATGACTTATGCACGGATAAGAGGCAAGCTGTTGCTTGAGGTGCTGATAAATCTGCCTTTAACCTTGCCGCCGGTGGTCATAGGCTACCTGCTGTTACTGCTATTAGGCAAAAACGGATGGCTCGGCGGCGTCCTCGGTGGGCTTGGCATAAGAATCATCTTTACCTGGAAGGCGGCAGTGATTGCCTCAGCAGTGGTAGGTTTTCCACTGCTGGTCCGTTCTGTCCGTCTGAGCATGGAAAACATCGATTACCAGCTCATTCAGGCCTCTCGTACTTTGGGTGCACGTTGGTATGACAGCCTGGTCACCATCATTCTGCCTCTTTCAATGCGCGGCATTCTTGCCGGCTCCATCCTGATGTTTGCCCGCAGCCTCGGTGAGTTTGGCGCAACCATCATTGTCGCTGGCAATATCCCCGGCCTCACCCAAACCATTCCCCTTGCCATCTATGATTATGCAAGCTCACCAACTAGTGAAAGCCTGGCCATATCCCTCTGTGTAATATCGATTTTGATGTCCGTGGTTGTACTTCTCTGCCACGAGTTTATCTGCTTGAAACTGGCGGGAAAGGGCTGACATTGGAATTGATTATCAAGGCAACCAAAAATTTCCCAGGCTTTCACCTGGAAACCGACTTGACCATAAATGGCGATCGGATAGGCCTTTTTGGCCAATCTGGAGGCGGTAAATCAACCCTTGCGGCGATCCTTGCCGGCTTGCGCCACCCCGATCAAGGTGAAATTTTTCTTGACGGCGATTGTCTTTTCAGCACCCAACAGGGGGTCAACCTCCCCCCGGAAAAACGGCGCATTGCGGTGGTCTTCCAGCAACCATGCCTTTTCCCCCACCTCAACGTTAAGGCAAACCTGCTTTACGGTTTCAAACGCTGTGCCCCTCAACATCAAACAATCGATTTTAAGACCCTGGCCGAGGTTCTTCAACTCACCAGTTTGCTGAAGCGCAGTGTCAGCAACCTTTCCGGTGGGGAAAAGCAGCGGGTGGCGCTTGGGCGAGCAGTTCTTACCAATCCTCGACTCCTGCTGATGGATGAACCCCTTTCCGCACTTGACGATGGAATTAAGTTCCAGATCATCCCGTACCTTAAAAGCGTAAGCATCCAGTTCGGTATCCCCTACTTGTTCATTTCCCATTCTTTGTTGGAAATGCGGCTGATGGTAGACCAGGTTTTTGCCGTGGCTGGCGGCCGCGTGATGGACAAGACAACCCCCGACGAGCTGGCACGACAAAGAATGGGATTTAGCCAGGTCGGCTATATCAATATACTTGAGCTAAAAGCGCCAAGAGCGGCAGGAGGTATTTTTGTCTATCAATGGGGAGACGCCGAATTGTTTGTCTCCACGAGCTGTAACGAATCTGTTGCGCTGTTTGAGCTTTCATCCAAAGACATTATCCTCTTTAAAAAGCATCCCGAGGCCATCAGCGCCAGAAACCTCCTTAGCTGTTCCGTTGTAAAAACCTTTGCCTCTGGGAATGCAGTGGGAGTTGAGCTGGCTTGTGGGCAAATGCGCCTTGTTGCTGAGGTTGTATTTCAAGCAATAGATGAACTGGGTATCATTGAAGGGAGCGAGGTATTTGCTGCCATAAAGGCTTCATCTTTCAGAAAATTAGGATGAGACCCTTGCCGACATTTTGCATGATCTGCCAATAAAAAAAGGGCTGCCAAACGGCAGCCCTTTTTATTTCATGTCAGCGGGACTTTAGTGGGATCCCCCTGCAAGAAAGGCGAACAGCATAAGTACGACAAGAGTAAGTCCGATTATCACTGCAATGAAACCAAAGGTTTTGACAATGAAATCATAGGCAATGCCACTGGTGCGGGTTGCCCGGAATTGCTCGGTAATACCCTCCTCTTCATAACGCTTCCACTGATCTCCCCGCTCCTCAAGGAACTCATGCTTAGGCATCTGACCATTGAAGATGACGAAGTCCATGGGGAACTTCTCCGGCCGGCCATGGGTATTGAAGAAGTGAACAGTGAAGATGAATCCTGTAGCCAATAGAGCCTCATCGGAGTGAACGATAGTCGCCACGTTGAAGGCCCAGCCCGGCAGGAAGTAGCCGAAGAACTCCGGGAACCACAACATTAATCCGGAACCACCGATGGCAAACATACCCCAGAAGACGGCGATAAAGTCAAATTTTTCCCAATATGTCCAGCGCTCGAAGGTGGGCTTCGGCCCTCTGAAGAGGAACCAGCGCACCATGCCGGTAACATCCTTGATGTCCCTGAAGTTGGGCATCAGTGAATCAGGTCCGAACATTCTCTGCAGGAAGTTCCCCTTGAGGTCTTTCCTGACGAAGAGGAAATGGAAACTCAGGTACAGGGCACCGGAGAAATAAACAAAGGTGATGCAAGCACAGATTCTGTGGATAAAGCCCGCTTGCGCCGAGCCGCCGAGCAACTCCATAAACATCTTCGCCCAGACCTGGTCGGAGAATTTAAGCGGCAGACCAGTGAGTGAAAGGCCGAGGAAGCTGATAATGACCAGCAGGTGTAGGAAAATGTGCCGTCTTTTGAAGCGGCGATAAACCGCATGACCATCGTGTACCACATGCTCCACATGACCTTCAATGAGAGCCTGTGCTTTTTCACGATTTTCCACAAAGCCCCTGAACATCCAGAGCAGTGAATGGAGCCAGAAGACGGCGAAGGTTCCTACCAGAAGGCCGGTCATGGCGATAAAGGTATAAAACAGGATGGGGTACTTTTCACGATCGCTATGTTCGCCATGGGCATAGAACTTGGTAAAGAGTGGGGTGGCATCTTTGTGGCATGGAGCACATGTTTTTACCAGGTTCCGGGGGTTGACGCTTGAGTTGACGTCATCAGCCGGCAGCACTTGATGGGCCGTATGGCAGTCGGCACAACCTGCAACCTTTTCCGGGAATCCAAGGCGGTAGTTCTTGCCATGGTAACTCTCCATGTAAGACTCTACAGCCACGTTGGTAACGTCATTGCGATGCATCATCTTTTCATCACCGTGGCATTTCAGACATACCTTGGTGTGGAATTCACGATTGGAGTGGGATTTAGGATCGCCCAGCGGTTTGATGTCGTGGAGATTATGACAGTCATGACAGGCTGCCGAATCCTGATTGCCTGCAGCAACCGATTTGCCATGTATTGATTGCTGATACACTGACTGCATGTCGTGACACTGAATGCATTTTGCTACGACAACGCGTTTATCTTTTTTCCAGTAGGTATGGGAGTGAATGTCGGTGTGGCAATCGGCACACTTGACATCTTTTTGCACGTGGACACTGTTGTAATGTTCAGCGTTTTCCTTTTTGTGGCAACGCTCGCAGTGAACCTTGGCTACCTTTGTCTCGCCCCTCATGTGTCTGGCGAGGTCCGTTATCTCCACATGACAACTGGTGCAGGCATTTTTGCCATGAACTGAGGCAGCAAAAGCCATGGCGGAAATCTTGTTGCTGTGGCAGCCAAGACAGGTGGCCGGATCAATGGCCATTCCCTGTTCTGCTGCAACCGGGCCGGCAAAGGACAGCAGCAACAGCAGGGCGGGGAGCAATCTGGTTACATTCTGAAACATGAAAACAACCTCCGTATTGCAAAAATAAGCGTCTTTGGAAAACGCGGATAACCATTTGATTTTGAAAGGGGAGAGCACCTGCAGGTTTAATCACTAAGACCTGCGCAAATGGTTGGAATAGTAATATGGGGTATGTTAAAAAGCAACAAGAAAAATGTATACAAAATGTATACTATCGCCGACCTTAGGATCGCTTTTCCCTCGCCAGTCGGGGGCTTCCGGCCTTAACAATTTAACCCTGCAGTCGACCGACAATACCCTCTGCAACGGCGAATTCGAGAAAGGCAGTGGCTTCTTCCTCTGGCAGTCCGAGGCCGGCAATGATACCCCGGGCCGGCTTCCCTGCGCCAAGAGCCTGCAATAAAAGATAATATGGCTCAATAAGGGATTCGGTAAAAACATCATCTCCCCGGGGATAAACCACTGCATAAGAGCCACTGGTCTGGAAACAAGCAGAGAACTCTCGTAAATCAATTTCACCGGTTTCTAGAATATCGAAAATTTCATAATTGAAGCTGGCCAAAGCGGCGGAGGATGCAAGCGCCAGGGGCTCATCCAGCAGTTTCATTTGCTCCAGCTCCCGGTCAGTGGGGAGATCAGGGACGGGGGAAAGCAGGGCTTTGGCATAATAATAGTGATAATCCACCAGGTCATGGGCCAAGGGCAGCAATTTCAGCTTTTTCTTTTCGTTAAAAAGCTTTTGCAGAAATTGTCGTTGCATTTGCCAGATCTGGTCATCGCTCAACTGATCTTCAGGTGTATCTCCTTGTTTTTGGCTGCTGAGCCAAAGGCTGAATGAATCAAGCAAGGATACTGGATTGAGGCGCAACGCCTGAAGCACCGAGTTGCACCAGGCAACAGCTTTTCCGCGGCTGTAAAATATGTTGCAGGCTGCTGCCAGTCTTGCCGCAACAAGCATATCAGCTTCAGGAAAGGTCGGTGAGGAACGGACAGTATATGGCGCAGTGGCTTGCCAGTCGAGCCCCAGTTCCGCAGCCCGCATTGCCAGCTTGGTTGCTGGCAGCACAGCGAGGGGGAAGATGTCCAGATGATTGGGGTAGAGCCGCAGAGCGAAGTCCAGGCTAGCGGAAAAGCCGGTCAAGGAATCGTCCGGAAGCCCGTAAATGAGGTCAAAGCCAAAAATTGCACCGGCATTGTTCAGTTTGCCGATCTTGTCTTTGAAATCCTCAGGATTAAAGACCCGCCCTACCTTGCGCAGTACGATCGGATCTGCACTTTGCAAACCTATCTGCAGTGAACAGGTGGTCTCTGCGAACAGGCGCGCCAGCTCTGCGTCCAGGAACTCGCTTCTCACCTCAAAGTGAAAGTGTATATGGGGCGCTACTTTTTTGATCAGGCGCAGGATAGCCTTTGCTCGGTTCATGTCCTGGTTAAAGGTAGAATCCAGGACAAAAACCTGGGTCACCCTTTTGCGAACAAATAGCTTCAACTCCTCGGTAATCCTGGCCATGGAGATACTACGAACACCAGCACTCCCCTTGTGGTCGAAGCAGAAGTCACAGGCAAAACTGCAGCCCCGGGAAAGCTCCCAAAGAACCCCACCCTGTTCAGTGGGTTCCAGCACGCCGGATAGATATGGAGATGGAAAATTGTCCAGAGCGCCAACAGTTCCGGGCAATGAATGCAGAACTCCCTGCTCAATTACAGCAACGCCCTTGGTTCCCTTCAGCTGCTGCCCGCTGCTGAGGCGGGACATGGCCTCGACGAAAGTTGCCTCCCCTTCACCGGTTATGATAAAATCCAGTACAGAGCCAGCAAGCATTTGTTCGGCATTAGCCATAGCCTCAGGGCCGCCGGCAAAGATTGTCAAGTGTCGGTTTTTTCGGCGTAGGGCTGCTGCCACCTCCCGACACTCCCTGTGATTCCAGACATAAACAGATAAGCCAACCGCGTCCGGGTCCAGCTCAAGGATATCTGTCACAAGTTTATCCAGCCCATGACCAAGAAAGTAATTGATCAGAGACACGGAAACCATTGCCGAAAGGTCCACCTCAAAGGAAAGAGCTGCCTTAAGGCTGGCAGCGGCAAGAGGAACAGCCTGGGGTGATGGATAGGGGTGAATGGAAACAAGAATTACACGCACTGGACGCTCCGATGCATAGCGGCATCAGGAAAAGGTGCAAAAAAAATTTAGCTCATCACTGCTTGGGACGGGCTTTGATTTTTGGCATGCCGTCCTCAATGACGACCTTGAATTCAACCTGATTGCAGTTATACTTTGACGATATTAGAGGTTTTT
Organism: uncultured delta proteobacterium; assembly: GCA_963780945.1. Taxonomy (GTDB): domain Bacteria; phylum Desulfobacterota; class Desulfuromonadia; order Geobacterales; family Geobacteraceae; genus Geotalea. The sequence goes on from CAWAFF010000085.1 coordinate 13,396, forward strand.
GTTTTTCTATGGCTGCAGCGATCATGGCAGGAGTAACATTGCCAGTCGGCATGTTACAAGCTTTGCGTGCTTCAAGGTATTGTTTGAGTAAAGCATCTACTTCAGTATTTTGTTGCGCGTTCGGCTGTGGACGTTCAGCCGGTTGTTGAAGGTGCATGGCCATCTTGAAGCGGTCCCGGGAATACTTTCCCTCCTCAATGAGGCGGTTTGTTCTGATCCATTTCTGTTTGTGGGTGTTAAAGGAAGCAACCAAAGAATTGTATTTGAACTTGAGCATGGTGTTGGTGATGTTGACGTTGGCATATTTTCGACCGGCTTTTTCAGTAGCTTCAAGCAGTTTTAACGGTTCCCGTTTTTCCAGGCCCAGGAAATACTGTTCATACTTTGTAACCAGCTCGTGCAGGCACTGCTCGAAAAAAACCAGATCCTCAGGTATACCCATGTTTCCCTCCAATTTGATTTTAATATAGCGGGAAGGTATTGATTAAGTAAAGGTAAAATACTGACTGGTCCAAAGCAAGGTCCAGGGCGATGAAAATCCCTTTTTTTATTACCGGGTTATCCCGTTTAATATGTTGACGTGGCAATATTTTGTTGATAAAAATGAGCGTTTTAAATGCGCTAAATGGAGGACTTCCAATGGGTAAAGTGGCTGCGCTCGTTCTTGCCGCCGGCAAAGGAACAAGAATGAAATCAGAACTGGTTAAAGTCATGCATCCTTTGGCTGGCATCCCCATGATTTCGTGGCCTGTTGCAGCGGCAAGAGAGGCTGGAGCTTCAGTCATAACACTTGTCGTCGGACATCAGTCGGTAAAGGTGCGCGAATTTTTTGCCGAACAGCCGGATATTGTCTTTGCCACCCAGGAAGAACAATTGGGCACGGGGCACGCCGTGGCCTGTTGCCGCGAAAATCTGGCTGGTTTCAACGGCACCGTCCTTATTCTCTGTGGCGACGTTCCGTTGATTACGCCGGCCACCTTGCAGGGGATCCTCGACCATCACGAGCGACAGCAGGCTGCCGTAACCGTCCTCACCACCTGCATGGAACAGCCTTTTGGCTATGGCAGGATTATCAAGGGTGCTGCCGGCCATGTTACCGAGATAGTTGAAGAAAAAGATGCAACCCCTGAACAGCGGCTGGTAAAGGAGATTAACTCCGGCATCTACTGCGTTGAAGCGGGCTTCCTCTTCGCCGCCATTGCCGGTCTGAAAAATGATAATGCGCAAGGTGAGTATTACTTGACCGACATCATAAGGACAGCCATTGCCACCGGCAAAACCTGCAGCTCATTTCCTATTGAAAATCAGATTGAAGTGATGGGAGTAAATGATCGGGTCCAGCTGGCCGAGGCAGACCGCATCCTAAGGGGGCGGATAAATAAAGCTTTGATGCTGGCAGGCACGACCATCATTGACCCGGAAAGAACCTATATCGATCATGGTGTTAACATCGGCCGTGATACAACGGTTTTCCCTAATGTCTTCATTTCCGGCAAGACCGTTATCGGCGATAACTGTGTTATCGAGCCATCTGCCATGATCAAAGGATGTAACGTAGGCAACCGGGTGACGATCAAGGCCGGTTCGGTAATGGTTGACTCGGTCATTGGCAACGATGTGGCTATCGGGCCAATGGCCCACCTGCGACCGGGTACCGAGTTGAAAGACGAAGTGAAGATCGGCAATTTTGTAGAGACTAAAAAGATCATCATGGGCACAGGGTCCAAGGCTTCTCACCTCACCTACCTGGGTGATGCGACCATCGGCAGCCATGTAAACATCGGTTGCGGCACCATAACCTGCAATTACGACGGCGTCAACAAACACCGGACCGTCATCGAAGATGACGTATTTGTCGGCAGTGACGTCCAGTTTGTTGCTCCGGTCTCCATTGGTCGCAACTCGCTCATTGCCGCCGGAACTACGGTGACCGCTGATGTTCCTCCTGATTCTCTCGCCATAGCCAGAGCTCCTCAGGTAAACAAAGAGGGTTGGAAGCTGAAGAGAAAATAAGTTATCCATCATCTTACTCAAATTTTAACGGAGTTATAACAAATGTGCGGAATTGTTGGTTACACCGGCAGCCAGGAAGCAACACCTATTATCCTAGGTGGATTGAAACGTCTCGAATATCGTGGTTATGATTCGGCAGGCATCTGCACCATCAACAACGGTCACGCCGAGACCAGGCGCAGTGAGGGCAAGCTGGTAAATCTTGAGAACCTCCTGGTCAAGGAGCCCATTGTCGGAAAAATTGGCATTGGGCATACCCGTTGGGCAACCCACGGCAGGCCCTCTGAGATCAACGCCCACCCACATAAGGCAGGGCCGGTGGTGGTGGTTCACAACGGCATAATCGAAAATTATCTACACTTGCGAGAAGAACTGCGCGCCGCTAATCATACCTTCAAGAGTGAGACCGATACGGAGGTAATTGCTCACCTCATCGAAAAAAAGTTGGTTGAAAACGGGCACTTCGAAACGGCGGTCCGTCTTGCCCTCGGCGAGTTGCGCGGCGCCTACGCAGTCTGTATCCTCTGCGAAAGTGAACCAGGCACCATGATCGCTGCCAAACAGGGCTCGCCCATGGTCATCGGTCTGGGTGAAGCTGAATATTTCGTTGCCTCGGATATTCCCGCCATCCTTTCACATACCCGGGAAATGATCTTCATGGAAGACGGAGAGATGGCGATTTTCCGCAACAACATCCCTTCCTTTTCCACCGTGGAAGGAGCGCCACTGGAGAAAGTTGCCCGTCATATCGATTGGTCTCCTCTCATGGCTGAAAAAGGTGGCTACAAACATTTCATGCTCAAAGAGATTTTCGAGCAGCCGCGCGCCATCAGCGACACCATTGCCGGCAGACTGATAGAAGAAGAGGGAAATGTCTATCTGGAAAATCTGGACCTGAACGACAGCGATCTTTCAAAATTTCAGCGAATCTGCATTATCGCCTGTGGCACCTCCTGGCACTCTGCCCTGGTGGGTAAATTCCTCCTGGAGGAACATTGTCGGCTACCGGTTGAGGTGGATATTGCCTCGGAATTTCGTTATCGGAATCCCGTAGTTAGTGACAAAACGCTTATCATTCTGATTTCACAATCGGGGGAGACTGCCGACACTCTTGCAGCCATGCGTGAAGCCAAGACCCGGGGAGGTAAGAACATTGCCATCTGCAACGTGGTCGACTCTTCCATTGCCAGGGAAGCCGACGGTGTCATCTATACCCACGCAGGCCCGGAAATCGGCGTAGCCTCCACCAAGGCTTTCGTCACTCAGCTGGTTGCCCTCTATCTTTTCACTATCAAGCTCGGTCGCTCCATCGGCACTATAGATAAAGCCAAAGGGCAGGCAATGATTGCTTCATTGGTGCATGTGCCGTCACTATTGGAAAAAACCCTGGAACTTAACGGACAAGTGGAGACGGTGGCACGCAAGTACATGAATGCAAGGGATTTCCTTTATCTTGGCAGGGGAATCAACTATCCAATTGCCCTGGAAGGTGCCCTTAAACTTAAGGAAATTTCCTATATTCATGCGGAAGGTTACCCGGCTGGCGAAATGAAACATGGTCCCATTGCACTGATCGACGAAAACATGCCGGTGGTCATCCTGGTGCCACAGAATGCTAATTACGAAAAGGTCGCTTCCAACATGGAGGAAGTCATTGCCCGTGGCGGGAGGGTCATCGCCATCTGTTCTGCAGGGGACCGAGAGATAGCTGACAAAGCCGAGGTAACTCTGGAGATACCCAAGGACAACGATGATCTTGCCCCAATTCTGCTCTCAGTACCGCTTCAGCTACTGGCTTACCATGTGGCAGTTCTCAAAGGAACCGATGTGGACCAGCCACGCAACCTTGCCAAGAGTGTAACGGTCGAATAAAACCTTTTTTAAAATATCTA
>CAWAFF010000086.1:0-38325 GCA_963780945.1 uncultured delta proteobacterium
TGGGGGTGATGGAGCCGGAGCATGTCGATTGGCGTGCCGTCGCCAAGTATGGCGCCGTGGTGGTTATCCCGCTGGTAATGCTGCTGGGGGGCTTTGCCCTCTGGTCACGCACCTTGCACCGGCAGGTTGCCTTGCGCACTGCTGACCTGACCCGAGAGGTTGCCGAACGCAGACATGCCGAGGAAGAATTACGCCTTAACCAACAACAGCTGGTCCAGGCCGATAAACTGGCCGCATTGGGCGTCCTGGTTTCAGGTGTTGCCCACGAGATCAACAATCCCACCGGCCTGATCCTCCTTGACATTCCGATCCTGAAGCGGGCTCACACTGATACGGAGCGCATTCTCGAAGATCACTATGCAGAGCATGGGGATTTCACCATTGGCGGACTGCCGTACAGCGAGATGCGTGATGAGATCCCCAGAGTCCTGGATGAGATGCAGGATGGGGCCAAGCGTATCAAGCGGATCGTCAATGACCTGAAGGACTTCGCAAGGCGGGATGATGTGGCCGACAAGGCGCCCATTGATCTTAACGGGGTTGTGCAGACAGCGCTAAGACTGGTTGATCCAACCATTCGCAAGGCAACCAACCATCTGCATGTTGATTACGCTGGGGAAATACCATCGATCTGGGGCAACGGCCAGCGTATCGAGCAGGTAGTGGTAAACTTGATCCTTAACGCCTGCCAGGCCCTTCCCGATGCCGAGCGAGGTCTTTTCATCACCACCCGCTACAATCGTACCACTGCCAGCGCCATGCTGGTGGTCCGCGACGAAGGGGTCGGTATTGCCCCTGAGAACCTGTCACGTCTGACCGACCCCTTCTTTACTACCAAACGGGAGAGCGGCGGCACCGGGCTTGGTTTATCGGTATCAGACGGCATAATCAAGGAACATGGTGGCCGGTTTCACTTTAAATCGCAGCCTGGCTCAGGCACAACTGTCACTCTGGTGCTGCCCGTGGCCATTGGAATGCAAGAGGAGCAGACGTGACCAATCAGCAAACCTACCCCGCCTTTGGCATTCTTCTAGTCGATGATGAACCGGCCTGGCTGAAATCACTGTCACTGACGCTGAGAAGCTGTGCCGGACTGTCCAATATCAGAACCTGTCAGGACAGCCGCCAGGTAATGGCACTGCTGGCTCAAGGGGATATTGGCCTGGTTCTTCTTGACCTGACCATGCCTCATTTGCCGGGGGAAGAGCTGCTCAAGCAGATTGCCGAGCAGCACCCTGAAATTACCCCCATTGTCGTCAGTGGGCTGAATCAGCTGGAGACCGCGGTTCGCTGCATGAAACTGGGTGCCTTCGACTATTTCATCAAGACCGATGAAGAAGACCGGATAGTGGGGGGAGTGCTGCGGGCGGTCCGCATGAAGGAGATGCAGCGGGATTACCTGGAGATGTCGAGCAGCCTGGCCTCCGGCGAATTGCGCCATCCGGAGGCATTTGCCGCCATCGTCACCGCTGATCGGGCGATGTTGAAAGTATTTGCCTATGTGGAGGCAGTGGCGAAGAGTCCTCAGCCGCTGCTGATCACTGGCGAAAGCGGGGTAGGTAAGGAGCTGTTCGCCCAGGCGGTCCACAGGTTGAGCGGCTGCCGGGGGAAACTGGTGACGGTGAATGTCGCCGGCCTTGACGACACGGTCTTCGCCGATACCCTCTTTGGTCACGTCCGTGGCGCCTTCACCGGTGCCGAACAGCTGCGGCGTGGAATGGTTGAGGAGGCCGCTGACGGTACCCTTTTTCTCGACGAGATCGGCGATCTCAGCATACCATCCCAGGTCAAGCTGTTGCGACTCTTGCAGGAGGGGGAGTTTTTCCCGCTCGGCTGCGACCAGCCGAGGCGTCTTAAAGCACGCATCATCGTTGCAACTCACCAGAACCTGACGGCAAAGGAGTCGGCGGGCACCTTCCGCCGCGATCTCTTTTACCGCCTGCGCACCCACCAGGTACATGTGCCCCCTTTGCGGGAAAGGCCCGGCGACCTGGCCCTGTTGCTGGACCATTTTCTCGGCGAAGCCGCCCAGGCGCTGAATAAAAAGAAACCGACCCCTCCCCGGGAACTGGCTCAGGCGTTAAGTGCCTACAGCTTCCCCGGCAATGTTCGTGAACTGAAGGCCATGGTTTACGATGCCCTGAGTGTTCATCGTGACCACATGCTGTCCATGGAGTCGTTCATCAGGGCCATGGGACAATGCCAGCCTGCTGGAAAAGAAGCACTATCTCCCCCCAGGCAGAACCCCTTCGCCGGTTTTGTCGATCTGCCCACCTTCAGCGAAGCTGCAGCTTTTCTCGTTGCCGAAGCCATGCATCGGGCCAATGGTAACCAGACAATGGCCGCGCGTCTGCTCGGCATCTCCCAGCCGGCCCTGAACAAGCGGCTGAAAATGATGCGCTCTCAACCGGTATAACCGGGCGTTATACCATAACCTTTGGCTATCCTAACCACAACACTTTGAAATTATTATCAAAATAACCGAATAATAACCAAAGGGTATAACCTGAAGCTATAGGCCTTTGCTAGTGGCAAAAGAGATCCTGACAGGATATTACAGTGTAAAATCAGATGGTTAGCCCTTTGTGAAATCCTTGGCACTCTCCATGCTCTACAGGAGATAGATAACGAACGGGAGTCAGCAGACTCCTTCAATCTTTCTCCCAACATGGAGGTGTATCATGGCAATGTTCTGGATCCAATTCGTGCTCGTTCTCGGTGCTGTTCTCATCGGTATCCGTAGGGGTGGGGTAGCCCTTGGCCTTATCGGCGGCCTGGGGGTAGCATTACTCACCATCGGCTTCCGCAGTTCTCCATCCGAGCCGCCAATAGCCGTCATGCTCATCATTCTGGCGGTGGTTACCGCCTCGGCCACCCTGCAGGTAGCCGGCGGCCTTGACTACCTGGTACAGCTCACCGAGCGGATGCTTCGCGCCCATCCCAAGTATGTAACTATCCTGGCCCCACTCAGCACCTTTTTCCTGACGGTCTGCGTCGGTACCGGTCATGCGGTATATGCACTGTTGCCGGTCATTTCCGATGTGGCGATCAAGACCGGTATCCGCCCTGAGCGACCAATGGCCATTTCCAGCGTTGCCTCCCAGATGGGCATTACCGCCAGCCCTGTGGCTGCAGCCGTCACCTTTTTCCTCGGTTTCGCCGCCAAAGCGGGTCATCCGGTTACCCTCATCGATATCATTTCCGTAACCATGCCGGCAGGTATCATCGGTGTTCTGGCCGCCGCTGCCTGGAGTTTCAATCGTGGCAAGGAGCTGGACAAGGATGCTGAATTCCAGGCCCGTCTCAAAGACCCTGACTTTCGTAAATCACTGGACGCCGACGTTACCACCCTTGATAAAACCATCTCCACCACGGCCAAGATTTCAGTGGCGCTCTTTTTCACCGGTGTGGCCACCATCATTCTCTTTGCCGTCTGTCCCGAGCTGTTGCCCCTTACCGCTGACAAGAAGCCGGTACCCATGACCACGGTGGTACAGTTCATCATGTTGGCCTACGGTGCCTTCATCATGTTCGCTGCCAATGTCAAAGCCAAAGATATCGCCCATTCCAGCGTCTTCATTGCCGGGATGATCGCCGTCGTCTCCATTTTCGGCATTGCCTGGATGAGTGATACCTTCATTTCCGCCAACAAGAAATTCCTCATCGACAACATCGGCATCATGGTCAAAATTGCTCCCTGGACCTTTGCCATCGCTACCTTCTGCATCTCTGCCTTTGTCAAAAGTCAGGCTGCCACGCTGGCTATCACTTTGCCACTCGGCCTTGCCCTTGGCTTGCCGATCCCGTTGCTGTTGGGTCTCATGCCGGCCAGTTATGCCTACTTCTTCTTTGCCTTCTATCCCAGTGACCTGGCGGCCATGAACTTTGACCGTACCGGCACCACCAGGATCGGTAAATACCTGCTCAACCACAGCTTCATGATCCCGGGACTGATCGGGGTAGGGGTGTCGACGGTCACTGCTTACCTGATCGCCAACGCTATTTTGTAAGTTACCAAGGACCTGGGATAAGAGAAGAGGCTGCAGTTTGAATAACTGCAGCCTCTTTTTTTATTGATCAACGCTTCCAAATGATCTGAAGCCGGCGCTACTGGCCCGGATGACGGTCGTTCCTTTATATGCCCTTGATACTTCATTCATGGCGGATATCGTGACGCTGAAACTGGAGAAGCTTGCCGAGCTTCATTTCTCCGCACGCATAACCACCAGTGAGGCATCGTCAATCAAGTTCTGGCTTCCGGCAAAGGAGCGGACCTTGAAAAGCAGGTTCTCGATGATTTGCTGCGGTGGCAGCAGGTGATATTCGGCGAGAAGTCTGCACAGCCTTTCTTCGCCGAAAAGCTCGCCAGTTTGATCTGCGGCCTCTGTGACACCGTCTGTGTATAGCAGTAGAACGTCTCCGGGGAACAGTTGTAACTGTTTCTGCTCAAAGGAGACATTTCTTTTTATGCCAAGAATCAGTCCTTCTGTATCAATATATTCACACCTTTGAGAATCCGCCCTCCATATGATCGGCAGATTATGGCCGGCGTTGGCAAAGGACAGCTGCCGCAGTTGGGCGTCGTAATTGAGATAAAACATGGTGATGAAGAGCTCGGAGCGGGTGAGGTCCTCATAGAGGAACTCGTTCAGGGCATTCAACAGGCCACGTGGACTGCGGAGGCTGCTTGCCTCGGCATGGATGAAGGTGCGGAGTTCGATCATGATCAGCGCGGCGCCGATACTATGCCCAGAAACATCGGCAATAATGAGGTCCAGAATGTCTTTGCCCTGGGGCAGGTAATCAAAGTAGTCTCCCCCACTTCCCGGGCCGGAACGCATATGCCTGCCAATGATATCCCCGCTACTTCGGGGGAATGGGTTGGCAGCAGCCCCGACTGGATTGACCTGGCAATTTGCAGTTCCTTTTCATGTTCCTTTGCCTGAATGAGTTTTTCCGCCTGACGGGCGTTGCGAATGGCTATGCCGATCTGTCCGGCCAGGCTGCTGAACAGCTCGACAAATTCCTCGGTGAAAATCCCCTTCATTGACTTTGAGAAAGCGGAGAGCACTCCGATCGGTTTGCCTTCGACGGTGATCGGCACATGGGCGAATGATTTGATTCCTTCCCTGCGGATAACCTGAGCCGAGACCGGCTTGTTCATAAAATCCGCATCGTTGACTACCTCCGGTGCGTTGTGCAAAAAGGCGGTGCCGGCATAGGTCTCGGTGTTAAGCTCCTGGTCGGATTCCTCAAGATGCCTCAAGCTCATTCCTTTCTGGCTTAACAGCATAAGCTGCACCTTCTCTTCATTCACAATGCGGATGATACAGGTATCAAACTTGAACTGGTGCTGGATATGGTCGAGGACATTATCCAGTATGTCCTGCAAGTCGGCTGTGCCGGCCACCAGCTTGGCTGTTTCATAAAGGAGGCCCAGTTGTTCCCGGCTGGCGGTACGGCTGAGGGTAACCGTGCCGAAGATGTCAAATACGTCTTCAAGTTTACTCCCTCTCGCCGACATATAGCTTTCGACGATTACCCCGGCGGAAGCGGCACCCACCGATCCGGCCAGTACCTTTTCTGTAAACCGCTGCAGGACAGGGATTTCATATTCCGACAGGCTGCCCCGTTCATCGATTTGCTTGTCGCCAAGATACTGGGCAATGGCGGCGTGGGCCTGTTTTTCGCCGATAAACTTGGTCATGAGATCAACGAATTCCACAATGGCGGGTGACCTGCTCATCCTCTTGCGGGGGGCGGGTTCCTCTTGTACTTCAAAGACGTCCACAAACTTGATCGCCTGCTCGGCCTCGATTTCAGACGGCTTGGTCAGGAGAGAAAAGGCAATAAACGCCCCCAGATTGAAGAACAGGGTCCAGAACAGTGAGTGGGTCAACATGTCCAGTTCGTTCAGGCCGAAGAGCTCCAGCGGTCGCAGGAAAGCCAGTCCGAACAAGCCGTTTTCAAGAATGCTCATTTCCAGCCATCCTGACCGGACAAACAAGGGGATTACCAGTGTATAGAACCAGAGTGAAAGCCCCAGTATGAGACCGGTGGTGGCACCGAGACACGTGGCGCGTTTCCAGTAAAGCCCGCCGATTATGGCCGGCGCGAATTGGGTGGCGGCTAACAGCGATATGACGCCGATGTTTACCAGGGTGTATGATTCGCCGATGACCTGATAGTAGAGGTAACCAAGAAAGACCACCACAATGATCCCCACCCTTTTTATGTTGATAAGAACCCCGGAGATATCGGTGCCTCCGATTTTGAGTTTCACATCAACGGAACGACCAGATGGTTGAGAATCATGGTGGAAAGGACCACTGATTCGACGATGACCATCCCCGCTGCCGCGGAAAACCCACCAATGAAGACCAGCATGGCCAGCCAGGGATGGCCTGCCTGCAAGGGGAGATTAAGGGCAAAATAATCAGCCATGGTTGTATTCCCGCCATTTGTGATGATGCCTGCCAGAGCTATGGGCATAATGAACAGGGTGATCAGGAACGTGTAGGCGGCAAAAAGCCACATGGCATCTTTGATATGTTCTTCATGGGAATTCTCGATAACCATGACATGGAACTGGCGGGGTTGGAACATGACCCACATCATGGAGGAAAAAAGCAGGGTAAACCACGTGCCATACGGTGCTTGCGGTGTTCCCAGCAGAAAGAGCTTTGTCCGCTCGGGAAACTGAATGGCGAAGCGGGTAAAGATATCAGTGAAGCCATCGAACAGTCCGTAGGTGACAAATATTCCCACTGTGAGGATGGCAATGAGCTTGACTACGGATTGCAGGGCAACGGCAGCCACCATACCTTCGTGGCGCTCCGAGGCGTCCAGATGCCGTGCCCCGAAGAGGATGCCGAAAAGACCAAGAAACAGGGCGACGATAAAGGCGGTATCAATGAAATCAGGTAGTGCAGGTGCGATGTTACTGAAGCCGTTTCCGGCCTCCGGAGAGGTTGTCAGTAAGTTGAAGGTGTAGGCTACGGCCTTCAGCTGCAAGGCAATGAACGGAATAATAATCATGACGCTGAAAATCGTGACGATTCCGCCCAGGAGAGGCGACTTGCCATAGCGGCTGGAGATGAAGTCGGCTATGCTGGTGATGTTCTGTCCCTTGCTGACACGGACCATTTTGCGCAGCAGAAACCACCAACTGAAGGCCATCAGGGTGGTGCCGAGATAAAGGGCGAGGAATACGATGCCGGTAGTGGCAGCCAGCCCAATGGTGCCATAAACAGTCCAGGAGGTGAAATGAACCGCCAGGGAAAGGGCATAAACATAGGAATTGGAGATGATGCTTTGGCCTGCTTCGCGCTTTTTGTCGGCGAAATAGGCCACGGCGAACAGTAGACCAAGATAAAGAAGAGTTATGGTGGCAACGATTTCGACCGTAATCATGGATGCTTCCTGCCTGTGATCCCGGATGGTGGAAATACCTTTAATTATAACCGGACCTGCAGAGGTGTCGACCTGATTTACAACTTGGGAGCGGCAATTACAGGAGATAAAAAGATATGAGCTCAGGCATGGACTTTTTTCAGGCTCCGCCGAATGGGCAGGTTGGGTAGTTCAAAAAGAAAAGCCCCCTCCAATCAAGGAGAGGGCTTTTCTTTAGGGAGGCTGTTATCGTTACTAGATACGGTTCATCTTTCTGGCTGCTTCCATGAGCTCGGCCCTGAAGTCTGGATGGGCAACGTTAATCAGGTTCATGGCCCTCTGCTTGGCCGTCTGGCCCCGAAGCTTTGCTACGCCGAATTCTGTTACCACATGATCCACGTCGTTTTTGCTGGTTGTGACCGAGGAACCTGCCATGAGAGTTGGCACTATACAGGAAACGGTTCCGTTTTTGGCGGTTGAAGCGGTGCAGATAAAGCCCTTGCCGCCGCGTGATCTGTTGGCGCCGCGGGCAAAATCCGCCTGACCGCCGGTACCACTCCATTGCAGATGGCCAAAGGATTCAGAGCAGCACTGTCCAAGCAGATCCACCTGAATGGTGGCATTGATGGAGATCATATTGTCTATCTGACCGATGACATAGGGATCATTCACATAATCCACCGGGTGCATCTCAATCATGGGGTTTTCGTTCATGAATTCAAAAACTTTTTTAGTTCCCAGGGCAAAGGTGCCAAGGGTTTTACCACGATGAATGGTCTTGAGTGAATTGTTTACCGCCCCCGAGAGCATCAGGTCGACGATACCGTTGGAGATCAACTCGGTGTGGATACCCAGATCCTTCTTCCTGAGCAGCGCCTTGCACACTGCATTGGGGATGCCGCCCCAGCCCATCTGCAGCGTTGAGCCGTCTGTTATCATCTCAGCCAGGTAACCTCCTATTGCCTCCTCCACCGCTGAGACAGGGAGGATAGCCAATTCCTGGAGCGGTTCATCACACTCAACGATAAGGTCAACCTCAGAAATGTGAATGTGACAGTTACCGTGGGTTCTTGGCGCCTGTTGATTCACCTGCACCACAACCTTTTTCGCCTTTTTCACTGCTTCCATGGTGTAGCCGACGGAGAGGCTGCAGGTGAAGAAGCCATGTTCATCCATGGGGGAAACTACTGTTCCAGCTATATCCACAGGCCAGTATTCGCGCAGCAGTTTGGGAACCTCGCTGAAATGATTGGGCACGAAGTCTGCCCACCCCTTCTGCACTGCTTCCCGTGATACATGGCTGGTGAACCAGGCATTTACCTTGATATGGGGTGCCGAATCCTCAGTAAAATAGTCAGGACAGAGGTGATGCTGCTGGTTGACGACAACCCCTTCCAGTTCACGCTTACGGGCTGCCAGTGCCCTGACCATCAGGGTAGGTTCCCCCACGCCCAGAGGGAAACAGAGATGGTCGCCGGAATTGACGATGGCCGCTGCTTGCTGGGCAGTACAAAGCTTTTCCTGATATTCCTTTTCATAGTTTCGTTGAGAAATGGCTACATTCATGGTCATTGCCTCCTTTTATTTTTAGAAATCTGTTTTTCATCTATTGCCAGCTGCTGCAATTGTGCAAGAGCTGGTTGAGCCATCAACCGGATGTTCTAGTATAGTTAAAGCAAGGGGAATACCAAACGATGTTATTTTATTGAAAGATCACAATTGGCCTCGATAAGTGTTTGTATTAGCACGCAATTATTATTTATAAATGCTGTCGGTACCATATGGTGACTCAAGTCTGTTCTGTCAACTTTAGTTGACAGAGGAAATAATGGTATAAAAATACGATTTTATAAATATGAGCTATAACACTGGTTTGAAATTCTGTTACAGTAACTTTTGCAACTGTACACTTTTGTTTACAGTTTTTTGCCCAGCATCAATCCTAATCATTGGAATTAAAAGAATTTTAATTGATCAAAGAACAAGAAGATTTAAGGTAAAACATTTGTTTAGAAAAATGCATATTGATTAAATATAAGAACATGTTGGGGGGGGCAGAGCGTGCTGTGGCCTGCAGTGAGGAAAGGAGCATGTTGCCGGGGGCTCAGCTGATGTCGTTCTCGGTGTCGGTCTGTTTTTGCAGTTTCTTATACAGCCCCTGTCTGGAAATTCCCAATAGTTGGGCTGCGTGAAGTTTATTGCCGTTACAGCGCTCAATCGCTTTATGGATAAGCACTCTTTCAAAATCACCCATGATCTGGCTGATATCTTTTTTGCCTAGGCTGGCGGCGATAAAATCTTCGGTTTCCTGTGCTGAAGCAAACCCTGCCTGTGTCGCGGCAGGCAAGAGTAGCAGAGACAGCTGGTCTGGCAAGTGTTCTCTGGTGATAAGCGGGCCATGGACCACATTGAAGGCGCTTTCAAGCACGTTGCGTAACTCACGGATGTTGCCCGGCCAGTCGTAGCTCCTGAATATTTTCCAAGCCTCTTCATCCAGACCCTGAACTTCCAGCCCAAACTCAGTGTTGAACTGATGGATGAAATTATTGGTGATGGAGCAGATATCCTCCATCCGCTCGCGGAGAGAGGGGATGTTGAGGGAGACAACATTAAGACGGTAATAGAGGTCTTCACGGAATTGGCCTTCCTTGACCAACTCCTCCAGGTTACGATTGGTGGCAGCAACCACCCGGACGTCAACAGTTCTCTGGGTCGTGCTCCCCAGATGGGTCAGTTCTTTTTCCTGCAGTATGCGCAGAATCTTGACCTGCATGTAAAGAGGCATGTCGCCGATCTCGTCGAGGAAGATCGTTCCAGTGTGGGCCTGTTCGAACTTGCCGATTTGTCCTCCTCTTTTTGCCCCGGTAAAGGCACCTTCCGCGTAACCAAACAGTTCCGACTCCAGAAGATGCTCGGGAATAGCGGCGCAATTGACCTTGACGAAGGGTGAATAACGCCTGTTGCTGGCCGCGTGAATGGCATGGGCAAAGAGCTCCTTGCCGGTTCCGCTTTCACCCCGCAGCAGAACGTTGGAGTTCTTCTGGGCCACGCGCAGCAGGGTTTCCTTCAGCTCCACTATTTTTTTGCTTTGGCCGACGATATTGTTGGTGTCGTACTTGAACAAAACCTCCTTCGTGGATGTTCCAGGGTGCTGTCCGCGCATTTCCGGGGTGGCCTGCAACTGTTTGGCTATGAGGGGGATCTCCCGGATATCCTTGAAGATGATTTTTCCCATGGCGCCGATAACCTTGCCGTCCTTGATCAGCGGGAAACGGTTGGCGTACACCTGCTTGCCGTTAAAGTAATGAATGATGCCGATTTCCGGTTTGCCGGTTGCAATTACCGTGGGCATGTGTGATTGCTGCGAATTGAGATAGGCCTGATCCACATGTTTGCCGATCATGGCTTGGGGAGTAGTGCCCAGTATCTTGGCGAAGGACTGATTAACCATGACCACGATGCAGTTACTGTCGACAATAATGATACCGTCATGGTCAAAGTTCATGAACGCGCTGGGGGAACGGAGAATCTCATTCAATTGGTCGGAAGAACTGTTGCAATCCTCCGGAAGCAGTCTGAGCAGCGTCAATACTCCGCCGAAAATCAGATCGTCCTCGGCAAGCGGCACGTAGTCGCAGGCGATACGCCTTGATCCGGCCACGATAATCTGGTTACTGAAGCTGATACCCGCTTTCATGAGGTTGCCCAGGTTGGCCATATCCACTACCTTACTGATTTTCTGGCCCAAAAGAGTCTTCGGGGGGAGGTCCAGCAACTTAGCGGCGGTTTCATCCACAGAGCTGATGCCAAGGTCAGTGTCCAGCCTGATGATTCCTGAGCCACTGGCTTCTAAAGGCAGATCACCAGAAGCTGTGCATTCAGTTGTATTTTGGGCAGATTTCATAGGGGCTCTTCTTGTAGATCGTTTTTCGATTAAAACAATGTTACGTATCTGAAGCATTATGGCTAACGTCATAAACTGAATAGTCAAATATTAGCAAATTGCCGGATTATTGTATATATCTAAAAAACATTATAATTGCAGTTAGTTAAGGTTTGAGCTGGCCAATTGTAAATAAAAATAAAATAAAGTTATATGTCAAATGTGATTCGTTTTTCTGTTGCATTACAGTTTTCCCGAGTTGTTATCAAAGATTCGCTGTGGTACCTTGTGGCTTTGCAGGGGGAAGAGGCAAACATGAAGATATGGATTGATGCAGACGCTTGCCCGCGGGTCATTAAAGAAATACTCTTCCGGGCATCGGAACGGCTCCAGGTGCCGGTTTGCCTGGTGGCGAACAAGGGCCTTGCCAAGCATGATTCCCGTCTGGTTGAATCGGTGGTGGTGGCGGAGGGTCCTGACGTTGCCGACGATTATATCGTGCAGCATGCAGCGCCGGATGATCTGGTGATTACTGCAGATATTCCCCTGGCTGCCAGAATAGTTGCCAATGGCGGGGTGGCGCTGGATCCTCGCGGAGAGCTTTATTCCGAGGAAAATGTAGGTGAGAGGCTAGCCATGCGCGACCTGATGATGGAGTTGCGATCGGGAGGCATTGTCCAGGGAGGACCGGCACAGTTCAGTCTCACCGACCGGCAGCGTTTCGCCTCAGCACTTGATCGCCTGCTGTCACAGATGTTAAAGGGAAATATTCCAATTTAGAGGCAATCGGCACAGTGGAGAGATAAGACAAAATGGCACTTCCTTCAATCATATACCGTGCGTCCATAGGGCTGTCCGATGTGGATCGCGGCATTTACGAATCATTGCCGGCAACGGTGGCCCGCCATCCATCGGAGACGGAAGAGCGGCTGGTGGCTCGTCTGCTGGCTTATGCGCTGCTATACGAGCCTGACCTGGCTTTTACCAAGGGAGTTGGTGCCGGAGACGAACCGGATCTTTGGCTTAAGGGGCCGGACGGCCGGGTTAGTTTGTGGGTCGAGGTCGGCCTGCCCGAAGCGGAACGGGTGGTGAAGGCAAGCCGCCATTCGGAACGGGTGGCAGTGGTAGTCTGTGGCGCAGCTTTCGCCAATTGGGAAAAACAGCACTACCCCAAATTGCAATCCATAAAGAACCTCCAGGTAATCCGCATCGAGCAGTCATTTATCAACCGGCTGGCATCTCAGCTGGAGCGGTCCATAAACTGGTCGATCACCATCACCGAAGGTAATCTTTATCTGACTGTTGCAGGTGAAACAATGGAGACCACCATCGGTTCCATGTGATCCTTCCTCCGCCGCTTATTGAGAAACAATAAGTCCTTACCTTCTAATCCTTTCGAAACATGCGACAGTAATTTATATCTGCTCTTACTTCGCAGATAAATCTGGGAGCTGGTAAGAACTGTTGTTAATGTTGAGTCGTAAAGTCTATGCCAGCATTGAGTATTTTTGAGTTTAGCTGATATTCTGCTAACAATGTTGCTTTCTCGGCTGGGTTATTAGTGAGATTGTATTGGTATGCAATGGAAAGCAACTGATTGAATCGGCTGCTAAAATCGTGAATTTTCTTTCCATAAACTAAAAATTGCCCCCGGTTCTGAAATCTAAGTATGTCTGGATTCTCTAAAATTTCATCTGGTACGCGTATCATAGGCAAAAGAAGCACGTTACGTGCATCACAGTAGACCTCAAGAATTGGCGTTAAAACCCTCTTGGCATTTTAGAATTAACCATGACCAAGACACTGTCACTATTTATCCTGCCTTTAAATTGTGAAATTTCAGCCACAAACTTCCGATTACTTCTTGCTATTGAATCCCAGATCAGTTCTCGTTGCCGTATTTCATAAATATTCCATCCGAAGTAAAGTAGCAGCGAAGCAATTGCAATGAATTGTTTCTTTGCCCATATCACAGAGAAAAAAATACCGGCAAGAATTGAGAATCCTGCAGACGCCAAGTAAATCCGATGGCTTGGACTGGCTAGTAGAAAATAATTATCTGTCGGCGTGACAAATTTAAAATCGGCAAGAACTAAAACTGGAGCTAACCCAGCAAGAAGAATGGTTATTCCTAGATAAGCCTCTCTTTTTTGTATCTTATCGTTTATAAAAAAAATAAAAAGAGTAATAAACCCGAGCATAATTATCGTGACGAGATGATAATTTACAGCAGACATAAACCTTTCAGGAATAAACAGCTCTGAAAAAGAAACCATGAAGTTAAAAACATTCAGCTTCAACGCTGTAGAAGGGTTTGGGCCTGTAGATAAAGACAATTTGACAGCAAGGCAAGTGAAAAACAGACAGGTTAATATGATATGCGGAATCAGTGCGTAAAATGCACCAGGCTTTCGATCTTTCTGGCTAATTGTCATGACGAGCAGAATCAAAGGAAGAACTGAAACAGTTCCTTTTGAACAAAGAGCCAATAAGTATAATAGGGTTGAATATAAAAGAAATCTCTTAGGTCCATCATCATCTATAAATTTAAAGTATAGAATCATTGACGAAAGACAGCAAAAAAACGACTGCGTATCAACTCTTGATGATGACCAGACAACAGCATCAACTGTTGAAAAGGTAATCGCGAAAATACTGGCACTAAAAACTGCAGCAACAGAATCTTTTGAAATTCTTGAAACTAAAATGTATACCAACGCACTATTTCCGATATGCAGAACAAAATCAAAAACATGGTACCAATCAGAGTTTAAAGCCGTTAACTTAAGATTCAGCCAATAGGTTACATATACTAAGGGGTCAAAATAAATTACATCAACATTGAACATTTGCGCCGGGTTCTTGGTAAGAGTTGCGGCGCGATTTAGCCAGTAATAATCATCAAAAGTAAAATAGTTATCTAATGCTGGATAGTAAGCTATAAAAACCAACCCGGTTAGTAGAAGTATTACAAAAAATATCAAAAACCGCTTATTCTGATCAGTTGAAAACCTGCAATTTGACAATAACACTAATAGATCCTTTTGCCTCAGTCATGTGCCGTAATAGCAACTATGGGACTTTGCATATTGTATTGTTAACAAGCTTCGTCAAACGACATATTATTCGATCACGTTTCAGCAGCAGGGGCTTGAAACGATGCATGATATCACACTAGTTTTAAACCCAGAAATTATCAGTTTTTCAAGTGTCAGATAATACCACCACGATATATATAATTGAAGTCATTTACATAGTGTCCTCAAAAGCAAAGATAGGAGTCTAACGCTAGATTCTGCTTTCTGACCCTGTACTCTGCTACTAAATCTGCTATTTCTTTGATTTTACTACCAAATTTCCCGCACGGAATTCCCCCTCAGGGTTGAGATACCCCCCGAACCAGTTATAATTTAAATTACGATACTGCCAAGCGAAATCGAAAAGGAGATAATCATGGCTTCTATTATAGGAAAAGGTGGACCAAGCCAGCGTCTGTTAACGCCCCACAACTCGATGCTGCTGCTCATAGACCACCAGCCGCAGATGGCCTTCGCGGCCCATTCCATTGATGTCCAACTCCTTGTCAACAATGTAACGGGCCTCGCTAAATCGGCAAAGATCTTCAAGGTACCGACGGTCCTTACCACCGTTGCGGCCAAAAGCTTCAGCGGCCCCATTTTCTCCAATGTCCAGGAAGTTTTCCCGGAATATAGCCCCATCGACCGCACGACGATGAACTCCTGGGAAGATCCGAAGGTAGTTGAGGCCGTGAAGAATACGGACAGAAAGAAACTGGTGATGGCCGCGCTGTGGACGGAGGTTTGCCTTGCCACAGCCGTATTGTCCGCGCTCGATGACGGCTTCGAGGTCTACATTGTCACCGATGCCTCGGCGGGGGTAACCACTGAAGCCCACGAAATGGCCATCCAGAGAATGGTGCAGGCAGGTGCAGTGCCGGTGACATGGCTGCAGGTCCTTCTGGAATGGCAGCGTGACTGGGCGCGCCAGGAGACGTACGATGCGGTAATGAGCGTGGCAAAAGAGCACGCCGGCGGTTACGGCCTCGGCATCAATTACGCCAAAGCCATGCTCGGGGAGCACGCCAGCGAGGCACAGAAGGATTTGGGGAAATAACCCCAATTCCACCAACGACCGGAAGGGGGCGGTAACTCGCCCCCTTTTTCTTAGCAGGTGTGCCATGAGCGACAAGGACACAGAAACCGTTGACCAGGTGGCGTTATTGACCCTTCGTACTGCCAAGCCGGGCCTTGAGCAGGATTTTGAAGCGGCGCTGCATGATTTCATTGCTGCGTCTTTCGAGACTGAGGGGCAGTTGGGGGTGCATGTAGTCCGGCCTCCTCCCGGAAGCAGATCTCGCGAATACGGGATCGTACGCCGTTTCAGCAGCCTGGAGGCCCGTGACCGCTTTTACGAGTCGGCGATGTTCAGGCAGTGGGAGCAAAGCGTCGCGTACTTGACGGAAGGAAGCCCGGTCCGCCAGGAACTGACTGGACTTGAAGCATGGTTCACTCTCCCTGGCGGGGCCGGGGCGGCTCAGCCCCCCCGTTGGAAGATGGCTGTGGTAACGGTCTTTGGCGTCTGGCCAGTGAGCATGTTTGTCCCACGGTTGCTGAACCCTCTCATAGCTGACCTGCCCCAGTTGCTGCGGGGACTATTTGTATCCATAGGCATAGTAATTCTTCTCACATGGGCGGTCATGCCGGTGCTGGTGAAAATTCTCAGGCCCTGGCTGCACCATCGTTCATAAGGGAGGCAACATTATGAATTCACCCGACGTGGTTCTGTATAATGGCAAGATCACCACTCTCGATGCTGCCAAGCCTCAGGTTTCAGCCGTCGCCATCACAGGCGGCCGCATAACCGCCGTCGGAGGGGAGGATCTTCTCAACTCCGCCACCGACAAAACGAAGAGGATCGACCTCAAGGGGCGGCGGGTCATCCCCGGGCTCAACGATTCGCATATGCATGTGATCCGCGGCGGGCTCAGCTACAATCTGGAGCTGCGCTGGGACGGCGTCCCCTCGCTCGCCGACGGCTTGCGCATGCTGAAAGAGCAGGCGCAGCGCACCCCTCCCGGCCAATGGGTGCGGGTCATCGGCGGCTGGAGCGAATTTCAGTTCGCCGAGCGGCGCATGCCCACGCTTGAGGAAATCAACGCCGTCTGCCCCCGATACGCCGGTCTTTGTCCTGCATCTCTATTGCCGCGGGATGCTGAACCAGGCCGCGCTGCGGGCCTGTGGCTATACCAAAGACACGCCGAATCCGCCCGCCGGGGAAATCCAGCGCGACAAGTACGGCAATCCCACCGGGCTTCTCATCGCCCGTCCCAACGCCGGCATTCTCTACGCCACCGTCGGCAAGCAGCCGAAGCTGCCCCCCGAACATCAGATGAATTCTTCGCGTCACTTCATGCGCGAGTTGAATCGCCTTGGCCTCACCAGCCTGGTGGACGCGGGTGGCGGATCGCATATCTACCCGGATGACTACGCGATCATCGAGGAGTTGCACAAGCGGGGTGAAATGACCGTGCGCATGGCCTACAACATCTTCACGCAAAAGCCCAAAGAGGAAAAAGAGGACTTCCTGCGCTGCATGAAGCTGACCGCGCCCGGCAAGGGTGACGATTTTTATCGCTGCAACGGCGCCGGAGAAATGCTGGTCTACTCGGCGGCGGATTTCGAGGATTTCCTGGAACCCCGGCCCGACCTGCCGTCCAACCTGGAGAAGGATCTGAAAGAGGTCGTTTCGCTGCTGGCTGCCAATAAATGGCCGTTCCGCATCCACGCCACCTATGACGAGAGCATCTCCCGCATGTTGAACGTCTTCGAAGAGGTGAACCGGGAGATCCCCTTCGGGGAGCACAAAATGGTTCTTCGACCATTGCGAAACCATCTCCGACCGTAGCCTCGAACGCGTCAAAGCGCTGGGGGGCGGCATTGCCATCCAGAACCGCATGGCCTTCCAGGGCGAATATTTCCTCGATCGTTACGGGAAACAGGCGGCGGAGCAGACTCCCCCGGTGCGCAAAATGCTCGATCTCGGCATTCCCGTGGGCGCGGGCACCGATGCCACCCGCGTCTCCAGCTATAACCCCTGGCTTGCCCTCTACTGGCTGGTAGCCGGCAAGACCGTCGGCGGCGCCTCCCTGTATTCCGGAAGCAAACCGCCTCAGCCGGGAAGAGGCTTTGCAGCTCTATACCCAGGGGAGCAGCTGGTTTTCAGGTGAAAACGGCAAGAAAGGGTGCCATCGCTGTCGGCCAGCTGGCGGATGTCGCTGTGCTCACCGAGGATTACTTCACTGTACCGGAGGAGGAGATCAAGGGGATCGAGTCGGTCCTGACTATTGTTGATGGCAAGATCGTCTACGGAGCCGGGGAATTCGCCAACTTTGATCCGCCGCCGCTGCCGGTACTGCCGGAATGGTCACCCATAAAAGTCTATGGTGGCTACGGGGCGCCGTTGGACATACGCAAAGCGGCTCGCCATGGTGTCCCGGTCGCCCAGCATCAGCACAGCGCCGAGTGCCACGCCCACGGCTGTCAACCATGCAGCTCACCTGCTCCAGGTCGGATTAAAGCTGGAGCTCCCCGTTTTAGTGACTTCTGGGGCCTGGGGTGTGACTGCTTTGCATTCTGAGCCAAAGGCTGATTGGGCCGCAACTGGTTAACAATGGAGGACCTGACATGACTAGTATGAATGGGATTCGCAAGATCAAGAAAATATTGAAAGGCAGGCCTACCATTGAGGGGGCGGGTGTCCACCTGAAACGGGCCTTTGGCAATTCACAGGTGCCCCAGTTCGACCCGTTCCTGATGCTGGATGATTTTCATTCCAGCAATCCCGCTGATTACCTGCCCGGTTTCCCCTGGCATCCCCACCGGGGGATCGAGACCATCACCTACGTCCAGGAAGGGCTGGTGGAGCATGGCGACAGCATGGGGAACAAGGGGGTGATCGGCGCCGGCGACGTGCAGTGGATGACCGCCGGCAGCGGCATCATCCACCAGGAGATGCCGAAGGAAAGCCCGACCGGCACCATGTGGGGGTTCCAGTTCTGGGCCAACCTGCCGGCTGCTCAAAAGATGATGCCGCCCCGCTACCGTGACGTGAAAGCGGCGGATATCCCAGAGGTGGCGCTGGAGGGTGGTGTAACGGTGAAGGTCGTAGCCGGTACGGTAGGCAATGTGCAGGGTCCGGTACAGGAGATCGTCATTGATCCGGAGATGCTGGACATCAGCGTCCCGCCTGGGACCGTATTCCAGCGCCCGCTGCCGCAAGGGCACACCGCCTTTGCCTACATCCTGACGGGTGAGGGATATTTCGACGAGTGCCGCGACGCTTATGCCCACGAAACCACCAGTGCCGGCTGGTGGGATACGAAACGACACTGTGTCTGCCAGCCGGAAACGGTGGTGCTGTTCGAACATGGGGGAGATGCCGTGCAGGTCACCACGACCGAGAATCCGGTTCGTTTTCTCCTCGTGTCGGGGAAGCCGATCGGCGAGCCTATTGCCTGGTATGGTCCCATTGTCATGAACACCCAGGAAGAGTTGCGGGTCGCCTTTGATGAATTCCAGCGGGGCACCTTCATCAAACACAAGTAGCGCCTCCACGTATCTCAATTGCATGGAATGTGCGGGGATGAGAGCCGATGACCGTTCGCCATCTTATCTGCCGTTTTTGCGTCATCATCACTGCGATGATAGCGATCCAGCTTTCGCCGGCATTCGCCGAAACAGAGACGGGCTTCCAGCCCCCTTCCTATCAGCTCAACCGTGCCGACGAGGATTACTCTTACCTGCGTGATCCCGCAAAGCGTCGCGACCCCTGGGACCCGATCAAGTACCTGCCTCTCAACGGCGACGGCTCGTGGTACCTGTCAATTGGTGGTGAAGCACGGGAGCGGTACGAATACTTCAACAACGACAAATGGGGAAAAGGGCCCAGGACCCGAACGGGTACGTTCTCCAGCGCTACTTCCTGCATGGTGACCTGCACTTCGGAGACAACTTCCGCCTTTTCGGCCAGCTCCAGAGCAGCCTGGAAGATGGGCGCAGAGGCGGCCCCCGCGGCAACGATGAGGACCAGCTCGATCTGCACCAGGCTTTTCTCGACCTGAAGCTGGGTCTCGGAAGTGATGGTTCCCTTGCCCTGCGGTCTGGACGCCAGGAAATGTCATTCGGCTCCCAGCGTCTCATCTCCGTTCGGGAAGGTCCGAACGTGCGCCGGAGCTTCGATGGCTTCCGGGCCATGTTCTGCATGGGTGAAGTACACATGGACGCCTTTGCAACCAGGCCGACCCAGACAAAACGACACGTTTTCGACGATGGGCCGGATAATGATCAGGCGCTGTGGGGAGTGTATTCAGTTCTTCCCGTGCTGCCGGTTCCTGGGATGAACGCAGACCTCTACTACATCGGCTTTTACAATCGCCAGGGGGAGTTCGACCAGGGAGGGGGGCGTGAAACGCGCCATTCTATCGGGACACGGCTGTGGCGGGCTGAAACGCCGCTGGATTACAACTTCGAGTTTGTTTACCAGTGGGGAAGCATTGGACGCGGAGATATCCGTGCCTGGACGGCTGCTTCCGATACGGGGTACACCATCGACGAGGTGCCGCTCCGTCCCCGGATGGGACTTAAAGCGAACATCGCCAGCGGCGACGAAGATCAGGACAACCCCGATCTTCAGACATTTAACCCCCTTTTCCCCAAAGGTGCGTATTTCAGCGAAAACAGTCTCATTGGTCCTGCCAACTTCATCGACGTCAATCCCTCCATGGAACTCCATTTCCCAAAAAACCTGACGGTGACCTTCAACTGGGATGTCTTCTGGCGTGAGAGCGCGCACGATGGGATATACGACAATGGGGTAAATGTTGTCAGATCAGGCAGGAACAGCAAGGCACGATTCATCGGCAGTCAGCCCCAGGCATATCTGGAATGGGAACTAAACCGGCACATTACTCTCGTCGCTGTCTATGCACATTTTTTTGCGGGCCGATTTCTTCGGGAATCCGGACCGGGCGAGGATGTTGATTACGTGACGACGTGGATAACATACAAGTTCTGAGAAAATGGGGAGAAAATTTGGGGGCACTCCTATTTAGTCGTACCCTGAAAAAGCTCAATCTTCCCCTAGGCACTCATGCACTGCCACTACATCTCATCCCAGACCCGCCGCAGTTTTTCAGCACTAAAACGCAATAGTTCCTTGTCCGGGGTGAAAACCTCCAGGGTGATGGTGCCGTCATAGCCGGCGGCCTTCAGGCTACGGACGCACTCCTCAAGATCCAGCGTACCCGCCCCCAGCGGCAGATGGAGATCATCGGTGCCGCGATTATCATGGAGATGTGCATGCCGCAGTCGGTTGCCGTAGCGTTCCAGGATCGAGGCAGTAGTGTTGTGCTGCACCATGAGATTGGTGTGACCGATGTCCAGATGCAGCCCCAGTTCCGGAATGGGGTCAAGGAAACGGCCCAGCTGGGTGGCGTCGTTCACATTGCCGGGCAGGTTTTCTATCATCAGTAATACATCCAAGCGTCTTGCCAGGGGCAACAGTTCACGGATACTCTTCAGGTTCTGCTCAACGGAAAAAGCCGCATCGTGCATGGGCGCCTTGAAATCTGGGTGGATGTTCATGCAGCACGCCCCTAGCTGGGCCAGGATCTGCAGCGAGCTGGAAAAAGCTTCCACTGCGCCCATTCGCACCTCTTCAAAGGGATGTCCCAGCGGCAGATAGTAGGCCGTGTGTCCTACTATCCCAAGACCGGTTTCCTGGAGCAGTTCCTGGACCGCGTCCACATCCACCTGCCAATGTCCGGCAGCCGGTGGTTCGATGGTAAAGTCGATAAAGTCCAACCCCATCTCCGCCATCCAGAGGATCTCGTCCAGCACCCGCTCTCTTGGGTGATTCATCGCTCCGATCTGCATCAGAACACCTCCGCTGTAAACCAGTCATTGGCCTTGAAGAGGCTGGTCCTGTTCCTGTCAACCAGGGGGCCGTCAACGCTCATCACAGTCTCCAGCCCAAGGTTTTTCCAGATCCACTCAGGCAGGTCAGCTCTTCGGCCAGGACACATCCAGCAAAACAGGCTCATTATAGAAGTCAGCACCGCAATATCCTCTCCAATGCGCTCCAGTAGCCGGTGCCAGTCCATTACCGGTCCTTGTGCATAGATTATATTTAGGATATCGGGCCAATCGACTCTCTCGCGGCGCAGGATATAAAGTTTAGACCAAACCAGCTCTTCCGGGGGGATGAGACGAAGCGTTACTCCCCGCACGGTCAGCTCCCATCCCTGGGATGTCCACACCTCGTCAACGGAGCCGCGGCCGTTAAGCATCTTCCATAAAAGATCCACCACAAAGCCACGGCGACTGCCCCGGTAGCTCCATGTCGGATCGTAATCGACGGCGTTATACTCGGAAAAGCCTTGCTCAGCCATCAGTTTGATCAATTTTTTCTGGTCTGGCTCCACCACATATAGATCCATATCCTTGGTATTGCGCACATACCCGGAATATGCTGAGGAGGCGAGCCCTCCGCCAATGGCCAGCCTGATACCTGTCTTGCTCGCCGCCTCCAGAAGCTGGCCGTAGACACCGAGCTGATCGACGGTAATCAGCTCTGCAAGAATGGACTCTGCCCTCGCTCTGGAAAGCATCTCTTTGTCCATTGTTTCCTCCGTGGAAAGCGTGAACTTCAATTAATAATAACACAGTCTTTCTTTGTCGGAATGGGAGACCTGAAATCTCCTCTCCTTTGTCAACGACCATGGAAACGGTATACTTTTCGAAATGGCATAGGGGGAGGAAAAGCTTTGATCCCAGAAGAAACGGGCATTAACAACCAAGAGCCGGACGACATCCAGCTGCTGACCATGACCCTGCCGGTGGATTTCCAGGGTTACCTGCGGGAGCTTCCCACTGAGCAGCTTCTTGAGGTGGTGATGGATCTGGGGCGGATCCCCGAGGCGCGTTTTCCAGAGCAGGTGGTACCACTGGGACAGCGACCGGTGACCCATGAGGATATTGCCCACGTGGTGGCTTTGACTGGAGAATTCACTGATGAGAACCGGGCCGGAATTGAGCGGACGCTGCACCGGATTTCGGGAATCCGGAACCGTAAGGGGCAGATAATCGGTCTTACTCTGCGGGTCGGGCGGGCGGTATTCGGCACCATCGAACTTCTTCGCGATCTTTTGAATGATGGTCAAAATATTCTCATTCTGGGGCCTCCCGGTGTCGGCAAAACGACCAAACTGCGGGAGATGGCGCGGGTGCTGGCGGACGACCTGCATAAGCGGGTCATTGTCATTGATACCTCCAACGAGATCGGCGGCGACGGTGATATCCCACACCCGGGTATCGGCAGCGCCCGCCGTATGCAGGTGCCCAGGCCGGAGAGACAGCACGCAGTGATGATAGAGGCGGTGGAGAATCACATGCCGGAGGTGATCATAGTCGATGAGATCGGCACCCAGGAGGAAGCGGCAGCGGCGCGTACCATTGCCGAGCGCGGGGTACAACTGGTCGGCACCGCCCACGGCAACAATCTGGAAAATCTGATCATCAATCCGACCCTGTCAGACCTGGTGGGGGGAGTGCAGACCGTTACCTTGAGCGACGAGGAAGCCAGGCACAGGGGGACGTTGAAGACTATTACCGAGCGGAAAAGCCTGCCAACCTTTGACATCATTGTCGAACTGGTGGACCGGGATGAGGTGGTTATTCACCGAAATACGGCAGCGGCAGTGGACAACCTTTTGCGGGGCAGGGGAGCACTGGGGGAACGCCGCGAGCAATGGGCCAATGGACGTGTTCACGTGGTCCAGGTTCCGTCGCCGGAAATACCGGTGCCAACAGCTGCGGCGCCAACCCCGCGGGAGGGGCCGGTGCGGATTTATCCGTATGCGTTGAGCCGCGACCTTCTGGAGCGGGTGATCAGGGACCTGCGCCTGGAAGCACGGACGGTTGGAGGGCCTGAACAGGCCAATTTGGTTATCGCTTTACGGTCACGTAGTGAAGACATGCGGCTGAAAAGGATCCTTGATGCCACCAATGCTTCTCTGCAGATGATCAAGAAGAACTCGGCCTCGGACATGCGCCGGCTGTTGCAGAATTACTTCAACATCATCCAGGGTGTGGATGAAGAAGAAGTGCAGGAAACGGTGAAGGAAACGGAGCAGGCCATCGAAAGAGTTCTTGCCGAGGGGGTTCCGGTGGCACTGAAGCCAAGACGTTCGGTCCTGCGTAAGATGCAGCATCGGCTGGCTATTACTTCGAATCTTATGGCGGAAAGCAGTGGCAGTGAACCGGAACGACACCTGGTGATCCACCCGCATTAGCAAGATGTTTAAACGGATCAGGATAAATAAGGGAAAAGTGAGTGTTGACGGGAGAAGCCAAATGGACGCACCGTGCCCCTTCTGCCAGATAATCGCCTTATCCGTTGAAGCCCCGCTTGTTTTCGAAGATGAGACTTCCATGGCATTCCTCGACCACCGCCCGCTCTTTCCCGGGCATACGCTACTTATCCCACGTCTGCATGTGGCGACGCTCACCGACCTGCCCCAGTCATTGGTGGAACCCCTCTTTTCCAACGCCAGAACGCTTGCCGGGGCTGTCCAGATTGCGTGCAACAGTGAAGGGACTTTTGTTGCCATGAACAACAGGGTGAGTCAGAGTGTGCCCCATCTACATATCCATATTGTGCCGCGGCGGAAAAAGGACGGCATGAAGGGGTTTTTCTGGCCGAGGCAGAAATACGGGGAAGGGGAGATGGAAGAAATGGTGTTACGGATACGGCAGGCGTTGGGGGGTAGGCAATAGTCCGAGCCGGAGGGGCAGGGGAGGCAATTTGTGGCGATTATAATCGGCGATCTGCACGGCAACCTTGTCAAGGCACGGGCTTTTCTCGGCCACAAGCCGGGAGAAGTACACATCTGTCTGGGTGACTACGTGGATTCGTTCACCGAATCGCCGGAAAGCCAGTTGCAATGCCTGCAACTGCTGGTGAAGTCAGAAGCACTCCTTCTGTGGGGTAACCATGACCTCCATTACCTGCCGAACCCTTTGTGGCGATGCAATGGTTTTCAACCAGCTATGGCCGCAATATTTCGCGAGCTTTTTATCGATGCATTTGAGACCGGACGGATCTTGGCGGCCTGCTCTGTCGATGGCTGGCTCTGTACCCATGCCGGCGTCCATCCAGCTCTTGTGGATTTGGAAATGACGGCGGAAGAGTCAGCGGCCTTTCTTAACTCCGCCTTTACTAGCCAATTAGCCGCCGGTCACGGTCCTCTTTTTTATGTTGCTTCGGCACGGGGTGGCAATGATCCCTTTGGCGGCATATTCTGGTTCGATCCTTTTCGCGAGGGAATCGAGCCCAGCAGCAAGGTCGGCAGGCAGGTATTCGGCCATACCGAACGCAAAAAGCCCCATGTCACAGATTGGTGGGCCTGTATCGATACTGTCAATGCTCCAGAGTGCTGGATTTTCGATACCACTTTGCGCCAGGCTGTTGTTGTGCCCATTTAGCTGGCGGTGCATGAAGTCGAGTTTTCTATGGTTTCCCGACCTTGGGGAAGAGAATGTTGTTCTCCAGGTGAACATGCTTGTGCAGGTCATCCTCGAATTCTTGCAGCTTCTTGTAGGTAAGCATGAAGGTGTTGCAGACGTCATCGGGGATGGCATAATCCTTCGCCAGATGGCGGATTTTATGGACAGCATCACCTACCACCACATGGTCCTGGCTCAGCCTGTCCAGGGTAAGTTTTATCAGCTCCCGGTCTTCCTGCGCCGGTTGTCCACCCGCCTTTTTTGCCGCATCCATCCGTTTGATGGCCGGGAAAAGTACCTCTTCCTCTTCACGGAGATGCGCCATCAGCTCGGTGGCGGTGCCTGCGAAAACGTCTGAAATCTCAATCACTTCCGGATGATGGGGACCATGGATCTCGGCTATTTTCCGAGCGTACGCCTCGATGGTTTTTACCTCTTCTTTAAGGTAAGAGTGGTGGGTGTTGATGATATAGTCTGCCAGAAATGGCAGTTCCCACGCCATAAAATTCTGGCTGCGGTCGAGGGGCTCTCCCTTTGCTGTTTCAATCTCCTGCAATATGGCAGGAAAATCCAGGCCCTTTTCCCGGCTCACTGACGACAAGGTAATGTTGCCGCCACAGCAGAAATCTATCCCGTATTTCTCAAATATTTTTGCCGTCCGGTAATCTTCGGCGACAAATTCACCAATGGTCTTGTCGGCAGATTCTGTCGTTTGCGTTGTCTTTGGTGTTTCCATGGCTATCTCCTCCCCATTAAAAGCATAAACTGCTGCAATATTAACACAAGCCTGAATACTTGCCACAATCGGCCAGGAAAAGGTGACCAGCATGGGGCAATGGTCAGGCCGCTGCAAATTGTCTGAAGCATGAACTACGGGCTCGCAGTGTTGACTTTAGCAGGTCGTGTGGCAAAATTAGTAATATTTTATTAAATTGGAAAGGAGCGTGCTGGATGAAAACCAAAAAGGGAACAGCTATTTTATCATCAATCGTTATGACAGGTTTTCTGCTTGTTTCGTCCGAATCATGGACCCAGACCAAAGCTTCGTCCACCCAAAAGGCGCCTAATGACGCGGTCATGGAGGCACAGACCTCAAAAGTAGTGCCCATAACCCGGCCGGAACAGAAAAAGAACGAGCATGACCTGAAGGATATATTCATTCCGACCAAGGCCGAACCGTCATCAACAGCATTCAAGGAACAGCCCGAAGAGGGGAAGATGGAGGGATTTGAGTTCTACCGCGACCCGCTCAATGCCAAGAAGCCGAAGATGACTTTTGATGAGATTTACAAGGCGGATGTGGCAGACAAGTCGAAGGTCATGAAAATGCAGAAGGAGCTGCTGGAAAAGAGGTACAACCTGAAGCCGAATCTTTCCTCCGATGTGAAAATGACTCGAGGTAAACCAATCCCGGTCGGTCCAACTGCCCGGCTGGCGGAAGGGAACACTTGGGACAGCCTGGCGGCTATGAAAGCCGGAGAAATTCGCGACAAGAATGTCTTTCCTTATCCGCCGTTGCCCCATCCGAAGCAAGTAGCTGGTGGGCAGGTTTTTCCCAAGATACAGATCGATATGTTTCCCCGTCTGCAGCGTTTTGACGTGGATTTCGATCTCCCCGACGCCTTTCTTCCCGAATTCCCGCCGGCCATCTTCCTGCAGAACCGGCCGGAGCTGGGCGATGTATCACGTGGCGAGGTGGTTTCCATCAATAACTTTCATCGGCTGTTCAAGGACCTCCTGACTCCGGTGCAGTTGGACGGCCTGCGTCTTCTGCTGACACCCACTCCCCAAGAGGAGTTTAATGTCACCGATGATCGCAAGACTGCCCTGCCGAGCCTTGGTGTTGCCTGTCTGGACTGTCATGTCAACGGCCACACCACCGCCCAATTTCACCTCAGTCCTGACATCCGACCGCAGGAACGCAGGTTCCGACTGGATACCACCAGTCTGCGTGGCATGTTTAACCAGCAGCTCCATGGCTCAAAGCGGAGTCTTCGTTCCGTGGAGGATTTCACCGAGTTTGAGCAGAGGACTGCTTATTTTAACGGTGATCCCATCCATGCCATGAAAAAGGGCATGGTCGAGATCCCGCGTCTTCTGGTTCCCCACATGGCCCAGATGCAGAA
Organism: uncultured delta proteobacterium; assembly: GCA_963780945.1. Lineage (GTDB taxonomy): Bacteria > Desulfobacterota > Desulfuromonadia > Geobacterales > Geobacteraceae > Geotalea. The sequence continues at coordinate 26,985 of CAWAFF010000086.1, forward strand.
CATGTTCGACGTCCCCCCGGCCCCGAAACTGGATCCGTCGGGACGTCTGGATCCGGCACTGGCGACCCAGGCTGAGCTGGCCGGTGAAAAGATCTTCTTTGAAAAGGGGAAATGCGGCAGCTGCCATGTGCCGCCGTTCTACATGAACCAGCAAATGAACGACCTGAAGCTGGAGCGTTTTACCAAGGAACCGGGAGACGGCCCGATCAAGACCTTTACTCTGCGCGGCATTAAGGAGAGTCCTCCATATATGCACGACGGCAGGTGTCTGACCCTTGAAGACACGGTTGAGTTCTTCAATCTGGTGCTCGGCCTGAAACTGACAGGTGAAGAGAAGACAAACCTGGTTGCGTTCATGCGTGTCCTTTAGATCCTTTTGTCCGATGGTTTGCAAGGGCTGGTCGAAAGACCGGCCCTTTTTTACTCAAGGAGCAAGAAACAGTGACAGCCGTCATTTTGATCGGCATTCCAGGAAGCGGCAAGAGCACCTTCTATTTGCAGCGTTTCTTCAATAGCCACATCCGCATTAATCTTGACATGCTTCGGACCCGCCACAGAGAACGGCTCATCTTCCAGGCTTGCATTGACGCCAGGCAACAGTTTGTGATAGATAACACCAATGCCACACAGGCTGAGCGAAGGCGGTTCATTGTCCCGGCGCGGGCAGCGGGTTTCCGGGCTTCCGGATTCTATTTTTCGTCCCGGGTTGAGGATGCCTTGCAACGCAACCGATTGCGGCAGGGGAGTGCGAGAATCCCCGATCTGGGGGTAATGGGTATTGCCGGCAGGCTGGAACTTCCCAGTCTGGCTGAGGGGTTTGATGAGCTCTGGTATGTGCGGCTGGATGGCAATGGGGGGTTCATCGTTGAGGAATGGCAGGATGATTTGTAACGATGAAAGGATGCTTAACCATGACATATGAAGAGGTAGTCGCCTTCCATGGCCACGCCTGTCCCGGCCTTGCCATCGGCTATCGTATGGCCTGTGCTGCAATGGAGGCACTTGAAATCAGACGTGCCGGAGACGAGGAGACCGTGGCCATTGTCGAGAACGATGCCTGCGGAGTCGATGCCCTGCAGTGCATTACCGGCTGCACTTTCGGCAAGGGCAATCTCATTTTCAGCGACTTTGGCAAGCAGGCTTATACCCTGTACTCACGCACAACAGGCAAAGGAGTGCGGGTCGTCTTTCATGGAGATGGCATCCCTGCCGAATTCAGCAGTGACAGGAATCTCCGTGCCCGTTACATACTCAGCGCCGCTTCAGACGACATTCTAACGATGGCTCCCGTGGCCATCGATGAACCACCCAGGGCCGTTAGCCGCAAGTCACTCCTTTGTAGCCTCTGCAATGAAGAGGTGATGGAAACTCGAGTGCAGGATGTGGAGGGACAAATAACATGTATTCCCTGTGCACAGGGGCGCCGTTTGCAGGGCCAATGATCTCGCCCGGGATTCTAATGATGCAGCAGTTGCGGACTCTTACCGGGCATGTTATGTTACTGCGTTAAAAAAAATATTTCTGCCGGGACACGTAAAAAATGTATCTCGACTACTATGCCTTCAAAGAAAAGCCTTTTTCCATTACCCCCAATCCCCGCTTCATTTTCCTCAGTAAAAACCATCAGGAAGCTTTTGCCCATCTGTTATACGGCATAAACAACCGCACCGGTTTTATTGAACTGACCGGCGAGGTGGGCACGGGTAAAACCACGGTCTTGCGTACCTTCCTCAACCGGCTTGATGAGGAAAATTATCGCACCGCTCTGATCTTTAACCCATGCCTTTCTTCTGAGGAGATGTTGCGTACCATCAACCGGGAATTCGCCATTGCCCATGACGGCCTGAGCCGGGCACAGCTCCTGGAGACGCTTTACACCTTTCTCCTGGAGCAGAAGGTCTGCGGCCGCATAGTCGTTCTGGTCATCGATGAAGCTCAGAATCTGGCGCCTGAAGTTCTGGAACAGATTCGCCTCATATCGAACCTGGAAACGGAGACGGAAAAGCTGATTCAGATTGTCCTTGCCGGACAGCCTGAATTGGAAAAGCTGCTGGATAAAAAAGAACTGCGCCAACTGAAGCAGCGGATACTGGTGAGGTACCATCTGCTGCCAATGGACTTTGAAGACAGCAAGGCATATATTGAACATCGTCTGGAACTGGCCAGCGGTGGGGTCATCTTTTCTGCCAGGGCGGTGAAAAGAATTTTTCGCCATTCTGGCGGAACCCCCCGTCTCATCAATATCGTCTGTGATCGGGCGCTCCTGGTCGGCTATGGGGCCGGAAGCCGCGAGATCAAAGGCAGTATGGCGAAGGTTGCCATTGGCGAGATAAATGGCGGCAGAAGGAACGGGTGGTGGCGACGCCTGTGGTGTAGGTTAGGCTTGGCCGGTTGAATACTGATCCCTGAGTAATGCTTTCTAAGTACTGGAGAACAGGCAATGAGTTCTATTCTGAAAGCCCTGAAGAAGGTGGAGGAAGAGAAGGCTGCCCAACGCAACGCGGCACCTCTCGCCAGTGATTTGGCAAAAAACCGCCGCAGACAGCCGAGCGGTTCCCGGTGGGAAGTTCCTGCAATGGTGGTTGCGGTAACTGTAGTGGCTGTGGTGATCACAATTGCCGCCATGGGTGGGTTTTACAAAGAAGACCAAGCAGCAATTTCGCCCCCCGTCGAGCCGAAGCCAGCTGTCACCGAAAACGCGCAACCCACACCGGTTGCTGATCAGATCCCCACTATTCAGGTTGCATCAGTTCAGGTTACTTCTGACAGTGTGCCGGCAAAAGCACTGCCCGCTGTACTGAAGAAAGAGAGCGCACCAAAAGAAAAGCAGCAACCAGTTGCGCCGCCCGTCCCGGTTGTTGCCGTTAGACCGATTGTTGCGGTTAAACCGTCTGTTGTGGTTAAACCGGCTGTTGCAGCTAAACCAGTTGTTGCAGCTAAACCGGTTGTAGCTGCTAAACAAATTGTAGCTGCAGCAGCAGCTCCTGCGACAGTCACCCGAAGGGAACCAACGCCCTTTTTACGGACTACACTTGGCTCGTTCTCTCCTGATCAGGGCCACCCTGAGTTTAAGATCAACGGTATTGCCTGGCAGATGGAGAGCTCCTCGCGACTTGCCGTAGTTAATGGCGTTGCTGTTACTCAGGGTGCCACGGTTGATGGGGCTAAAGTTGTGGAGATCCTTCCCGACCGGGTTCGCTTGTCACAGGGTGGCCGAACCTTTGAGATCTTGCTGGGTAGAATTAACAATTACAGGTGAAAATATGCCAGTTGCGGCCGAGAAACTGCCAGATGACCAAAAAAAGTGGGAATCCCTGTGCGAACAATGCGGTCTCTGCTGCTTTGAAAAAATAGAAGATGAGTCCGGCACCATCTTTTTCACCTCTACCCCGTGCCGCTATCTGGATGTGGTGAGCCGGGAATGCAAAATCTACGAGCGGCGCTTCGAAATTTGCCCGGAGTGCCTGCAATTGACCGAGGAACTGGTCAGGGAGTTAAACTGGCTCCATGATGACTGCGGCTATCGCAAAGCACAGGATCTAAAGCGCAAGAGACGCTGACCGGTGACCGGCAGGCAGACAATGATCGCAAATGACAGGAGTTAAATTTGGAGAACAAGAAAGATAATAAAGACAAAACAACAACAGATCTCAAGCTGGTAAAGGGGGGGCGTGCTTCAGTTGCCACCTTTGCCGGACTTCCCCTGGTGGAGAAGACCCAATATCTGAAAAAATTGCGCGCCAAGGAACGCATGGACCTGATCATCGGTGATGCTGAGGGTGAGCGCCTGGTCAGGGCCATGGAACCACAGGAATTCTTCTGGATGTTCAAGGATATCGGGGAGACCGATGCCCTGGAGCTGCTCCAGTTTGCCTCGCCTGAACAATATCTGTTCCTGCTGGACATGGAATTATGGTCAAAGTGGGAATTTTCCGAAAATAAAGCGGTGGAGTGGCTCGCTTACCTGCTGGAAATGGGGGATGAAAAACTGGGGGGACTGCTGCAGAACCTGGATTTCGAACTGCTTCAGCTCCTCTTAAACAGGGAACTCATTGTTGGTGGCGGCATCGGCGACCTTTCCAATGATGAGGAACGTCTCGCTGATTATGATCACACCTTTGATGGTACCTTCATGATCACTTTCAGAAATCCGAAACATAGTCAGGTGGTGGGCAGATTCGTTGAAAGCATCTGCCGTCTTGACAATCAGCTCTATGTTGCCCTCATGGAAGGGGTGAAGAGTGATGTGGATTTGGAGCTGGAGGACAGCTGTTTTCAGTTCCGCTCCGGCCGTTTGGCAGACCTGGGCTTTCCTCCCCTGGACGAGGCCCTTTCCATTTATGCCAGAGTACGACCTGCATCATTTGCCCTGCAGGGGGACAAGGAGCAACGTGCCATTGATTCTGCGGCAACTCTGCCGGTGCCTGTCAATGATGACACCTCTCTTTTGCAGCGGGCCTTGGCCCTGGTTGATTCGGAACAGGTTTACCAGGAGCTCAACTATTTGATAAACAGTGCCTTGGTGGCTGATGAGGCAGCTCTGGCCGACACCGAGGTCATGGGGACGGTGGTAACAAGGGTATATGGCTATCTGAACATGGCCCTGGAAAGCATCTGCGGTCAAGATGTGAAAAAAGCTGGTGATATTCTGATGGGGGAATACCTGAAAAGGCTGTTCCAACTTGGTTACAGCATCCTTTTTGAACTTAGGGCACGGGCTGAGCGGCTTTCCACTGAAAACTACGCGGCGAACAAGCTTCTCAATGGGCTCAAAGGCAAGCGACCTCACTTTTACCGTGGGCTTGATGCCGATACCGCCGACGGCTACCGGGAATTCCGATCAATGGCTGACGTGGCCAGGGTAGACGAATTTCTGCGCCAAATGGAGATGTAACGGCTCCCGCAATTTGGGCAAGTTTATTAAGGATTGACAAATTATTAACTGGGCTATAAAATTCAAGGTCTTTTTTAATATGGTTGAGGAGGATTCAAGCGATGGAGATGAAGGATTATATTTTTACCTCTGAGTCAGTTTCCGAGGGGCATCCCGATAAGGTTGCCGACCAGGTTTCTGATGCGATTCTCGATGCTATTCTTACCCAGGATCCAAAATCCAGGGTCGCATGTGAAACACTGGTCACGACAGGCATGGCAGTTATTGCCGGTGAGATCACAACTAACGCCATCGTTGATTATCCGAAAGTAGTTCGCGAGACTATTAAAGAAATCGGCTACAACGATTCAGCCATGGGCTTTGACTGGGAAACCTGCGCAATCCTCACCTCCATCGACAAGCAGTCCCCGGATATCGCTCAGGGTGTTGACTGAAGGGCGAGGGGATGTTCAAGGATCAGGGTGCCGGCGACCAGGGACTAATGTTCGGTTATGCCTGCAACGAGACTCCGGAACTGATGCCGATGTCGATTCTGCTCGCCCACAAGCTGGTGAAAAGGCTTGCCGACGTGCGAAAAACCGGTGTGCTGGACTTTCTTCGCCCGGACTCCAAGTCCCAGGTGTCGATTAGTATATGAAAATCGACAAGCCGGTCCATGTCGACACGGTGGTCATCTCCTCCCAGCATTCCCCTGAGGTCTCCTACGAGATGATCAAGGAAGGGATCATCGAAGAGGTGGTGAAAAAGATCATCCCGGCCGATCTGATGGATGCCAATACCCGTTTCCTCATCAACCCCACCGGCCGTTTCGTCGTCGGCGGCCCCATGGGGGACTGCGGTCTGACCGGCCGCAAGATCATCGTCGACAGCTACGGCGGGCACGGTGCCCACGGCGGCGGCGCCTTCTCCGGCAAGGACCCCTCCAAGGTTGACCGTTCTGCGGCCTACATGGGGCGTTATGTGGCCAAGAATCTGGTCGCTGCCGGTCTTGCGACAAATGCGAAGTGCAGGTGGCTTACGCCATCGGCGTTGCCGAGCCGGTCTCGGTCATGGTCGATACCTCCGGCACCGGCAAGATCCTTCTTCCAAGCGCATCGCCGAGATCGTGCGTGAGGTGTTCGACATGCGTCCCCGCGCCATCATCGAGCAGCTCGACCTGCTTCGCCCCATCTACAAAAAGACCGCAGCCTACGGCCACTTCGGCCGCGAGCTGCCCGAATTCACCTGGGAGCGCACCGACAAGGCTGCCATCATCAGGGAAAAGGCTGGGCTATAAAAGCGGCAAACCAGTAACGGATGACGAGTAACCAGTAACGTGTTAAAAAAGGCCGGAAGAAATCTCTTCCGGCCTTTTGTATTAAAGCCTCAAGCTTGAGCCTCGAACTCCGAACTCCGAACCTCGACCTAGAACCTAGAACCCGGTTTTCACGTCTCACGTGTAAACCGGTAGCCCACTCCCCGCACGGTCTGGAAATAGACCGGCTTGGCCGGGTCCGGCTCGAAATATTTCCTCAATCGAACGATGAAGTTGTCAAGGGTTCTCGTTTCTGCATCGGATGCATAGCCCCAGACGCTTTCCAGCAGGACTTTACGCGGGATTGCTTCTCCCTCCTTCTGGAAGAAAAGGGACAGCATCTTCACCTCAAGGTCCGTCAGGTCGATTTCTCCCTGGGGTGTTTTAGCCCGGTAAGAGAGGAGATAGACCTGGTTTTCGCCGAAGCGGTAGCCTTCCTCGATGGGGTCCGGCCTGTACCACGCCGAGCGGCGCAGCATTCCGTTTACCCGTAACAGAAACTCATCCAGATTGAATGGCTTGGTCAGGTAATCATCGGCTCCTTCGGCAAGACCGGCGATACGGTCACGTTCCTCGGAGCGGGCAGTCAACATCAGCACCGGAACTCTGGCATCCAGCTTCCTGATCTCTCTGCAGACGGCAAAGCCGTCAATTCCCGGCAACATCACATCGAGTATGATCAAGTCAAATCGTTCGTACTTTACCCGTTCCAGAGCTTCCTCGCCGCTTTCCACATGGCTGACCCGGTAATCTTCCAGTTCCAGATTAAAGCAGATACCACGCGCCAGATGGATTTCATCTTCCACCAACAGTATGTGCGGTTTGTCGTGGCTCATGCCTTTTTTCTCCTGTTCTCAGGATCTGCCAGCGGAAGGCTGATGTGGAAGGTGCAACCTTTGCCCAGCCCCTCGCTGGTGACGCTGATTCTGCCTTTGTGGGCGCTGACCATCGATTTTACAATATATAAACCGAGGCCGGTGCCGCGGATATTTTCACCTGGGGTCCGGACCCGGTAAAAGATATCGAAAATCTTTTTCAGATCAGTTTCGCCCAACCCCTTGCCATTGTCCTGGAAATCAAGCAGACAGTTTTTGCCGCTTTTATGGAGGGTAACCTTGATGTCGGGGGAGGCAAGTGAATAAAGGAGGGCGTTTTCAAACAGGTTGCGCAGAGCCATCTCCATCCCCTCACTGTCAATTTCCACCATCAGGTTGTCTTCAATGTCAAGAGCAAGTCTACCTCCCTCCGGTAGCTCAAGACGTTTGCGTTCCATGTATTCCCTGACGAAAGCCGAAAAATCGAGGGTTTTTTGCTCGGCAGCAAGTTGTCGGTATTCGATGCGGGTAGCCATGAGCAGATTGCTGATGAGGTTGTTCAGCCTTCCCGTATCCGACAGCATGGTGTCGAGAAACATGTCCAGCTTTTCCTGGGGAGGCTTGCGCAGCTTCACGGTTTGCAGGTGAAGCTGGATGGATGCCAGGGGAGATTTCAGCTCATGGGTCAGTTGAGAGATGAAGGTCCTTTGCTGCTGATACAGCTTTGCCTGTCGTCTCCAATAGAGGAACATTACATAAACGCCGGCGAGGATTGCCACCAGGAGCAACAACCCTTCCACCAGCACAATCCAGTTTAGCCCATGGCCGATCAGCTCCGGCTTGTACCGCTGGGCAAGATCCCGAAATTCCCGGTTACGACCGAGAAACCAGTAAATCCAGAAGATGACAAGCAGTATCCAGACCAGCTGGATCCCGATCAGGGCGATGAGCGGGGTGATGATTTTTTTATACCATTTCATGGCTTTTGTGTAGCATCGGCACTGTCAATTTGCAAGGGGATTATTGCAGATAATCTTTCCCCGGGAACAACCTAAACCGGCCATACATGCAACTGTTTCGGATCGCCAATAGGGTCAGGAGCGCCAATAGCGTTCATGAATGCGAGGTTTACGTGCCATGCCCCAAAGATTTCTCCTACCTTCAAATCTTCAAGAGCCTGACCCTGTAGACTGACCTATAGCCCTGCCTTGACCCACCGATCCTCTTCTCTTAACGGTTATGGATTCTGTTCAAAATGGTACAATCCAGTGTTGTCTCCCACGATTAATTCCATCAGCCCGTCTCCATCTGTATCCACAACGGGAAGATGATTAAAGAGCCCGAGGTTCGTCGACAGCTTCGGGCTGGTCCACTTCAGTGTCTGGGTGTTGCCTTGCAATATCTCCAGAATGCCGCCATGTGCAATCAGCCATTCGGGAGCACCGTCTCCAGTGAGATCAACGGCTTTTAGGGCGTCAATCTTGCTGTTGCTGGAGGTGGACACGGTTTTCTTGACGGCAAAGGTGGTGCCGTCGACGACATCGATCTTTCCGTCTTCCCGCCCCACAAGTATTTCCTTATTGCCATTGGCGACTTCAACGGCAACGGCAGACTGGTTTCCGTGAAACTTGAGAATATACGTGACACCATCATAGACGACCAGCTGTGTGCCGTTGGCTGCAATGATTTCCTTATGCCCATCGCCGTCAGTATCGACAACCTTGAGGTCGCGGACAAATCCACCGCTTCCGAGATCTACGCTCCGCCATTTTTCCTGCAGCGTCTGCCCATCAAACACAATCAGGTATGTGCCCGTGGCCCCTGAGTGCGCTCTTCCCTGACCAGCAATGTTTCCTGCTTGCCGTCATTGTCCACGTCGGCAATGGCGAGAGCAGTGAAGAAATTACCAGTATAACCTGCGCTACTGTATTTACCGCCCGGGTGGCACCGTCGTACACCCGGATAATGCCGTCGTAGATGTTTGCCGTAGTGACCACAAACTCCTTTTTACCATCACCATCCAAATCACCGATCCGGACCGAACGGACTCCCATCCAGTCCATGATTCCGAGCTTTTCACGATATTCCAGGGCATGGGTCTTGGCATCGAAGATGTGGATAACCCCCTCTTTATAGCCGCTTTCGCTTTCAAAGGAACCATGACTATCTCGTCATCGCCATCGCCGTCCACGTCCCCCACATCAACGGCGCTCAACGGTCCGTCAATATGAATGCTCTTCCACTCGACGGTTCCTGTCTGCGGATCGGCAAAATAAAGGTAGTCTGCGCCTGTCGAAGAACCACCGCCACTCCACCAGAACCTCCTTCTTTCCGTCCTGGTCAGGATCTCCGAAGGCAAGTCCCTGCACCCCGGAATCAGGATTACTGACCGACCATTTCTCCTGTCGCGTGGAAGCGTCAATGGCGTGAACCTTGCCCCATTGCCCATCGCCATACAGGACTTCCTGCCTGCCGTCCCCATCCACATCAACTACAAGGAGCGCACTTATGTCGTTCCCAGTTGCATATTCCCATTTAAGGTGTTTCCATTCGGCATCGAACACCGTGATCTTGTACCAGGCTGCGGCACCGACGATTTCCTCCATGCCATCGCCGTCCACATCCCAAGACCTACGCGAGAGCCGAAACCGTTTACGTATTCCCATTGTATGGCACGGATGTGGCATCAATGACATATCCTTTGCCGCCGGATGTCGTAGTCACTATCTCCAGGGACGAATCCGCATCGACGTTGCCGATTGCGATGGAGGTGCCGCCACCGGTTGGCAGAGACCACTTCAACGCTCCGGTTTCGACGCCGTAGACATAGACGCCAATGCCGTTGGTAGTTACTATCTCCTGCTTCCCGTCTCCGTTCACATCCGCGACAGCCATGTATTTGAGCGAGCAGGAAATGAAATAGAGCCAGAGCCAGTTGTTTGAGATTGTTCTGAGACACGAGGAACGACCAGGGCGGACTCGCGGGCGAATTGCACGGCAGGAAGCAGCAGGGCGACGAGAATGCCAATGATGGCGATGACGACTAGAAGTTCGACGAGGGTGAAGGCGTTGGCGATGCATCGGAGTCCTTCATTTGGATATTGAGAATCGGTATCAATAATGAGCGATTGTTGCTCCAGGCATCTCCTCTGTCAACTAGGAGGGCACGATTTCCCCTAAATGACTCTCCTCCAATGAATTGCGTCCAAATCCTGAACCGGTTAACGTGGAAACGCGTATTCGGGGCGAGCCGCGTTTGCTGCCATTACGACGACTTTCGCCAAGGACCAGCCATGCATGAATATCCGGTCAAGAAGGTCGTCAATCTGCTCGATCCGGCAGCCAACGTCCTGCTGGGGACTTCGCAAGCCGCGGCTGAGGCGGCAGTCGCCTCCGGCGATCCGCCGCGCGTGCGGCAGATCGAGGGGCATCGCCATCGTGCAGCAGGTGGGGAATCTCATCCGCATGGCCCGCTCCATCGGCCGGCCGATGCGGTATTTTTTGGCCAAGCAGGTGGACGGTCCGCTGCTCGTCGTGGCGGAGCCACAGTCAGGACGAAATCAAAACGCATCTGGAATCGCTGGGCCTGAGCGGTCAGTTCCATCCCTCGTACACGCGGATGGTTCCCGCCCACTATGTCCTCGAGCTCGCCCTTGTCGGCTGTCCGGATCCCAGTCCGCAATGCACGCGCTATTTCACCCCGCAGCGAAACACACTGCCGGCAGACCTGGATGAGATCGGCAAAGCCTACATCGGCGCACTGGCGGACGAATGCCACCGCTGGCTCGACCAGGTCGCGTCCCGCGAGCCCCTCGGCGTCCTCTTCTCCGGCGGCATCGACAGCGGCAGGATTTCTCGTGCTCTATCATTTGCTGCGGAAGCACGGCGAATCGCCGCCCGGCTCAAGGCCTTCACGCTCTCCATCGACGGCAACGGCTCGGATGCCGCGCAGGCCGAGCGATTCCTGGGCGAGCTCGACCTGGGGATGTTTCTGGAAATCGTGGAAGTCCCGCGTTCCGCGGTGAACTATCGCGAGGCCATCCGCGTCACCGAGGACTATAAGCCGCTTGATGTGCAGTCGGCCGCGATGGGGCTGGCCCTCTGCCGCGGCATTCGCCGCGCTATCCGGATTGGAAGTACCTGGTGGATGGGGACGGCGGCGACGAGAACCTCAAAGACTATCCAATCGAGGAAAACTCGGAGCTGACGATTCGCAGCGTCCTCAACAACCCGCTTCTTTATCACGAAGGCTGGGGAGTTTTCTCGCGGTCAAGCATTCGCTCACCTACAGCGGCGGCCAGAGCCGCGGCCATGTCCGCACTTATGCCCCCGCCCGCT
>CAWAFF010000087.1:0-28441 GCA_963780945.1 uncultured delta proteobacterium
GGGACTGAGGCAAGTCCCGGCTTTTTTATGCCCTTAACGCAACAGAGGATTTTGCCGCGTCCGCTACCAATGTTGCACGAACGTGGAAAAAGCTCCATCTGCAAGGCTTGCGAGCCCGACGAGTGAGGCGTAGCGCTAGCTACGTCGCAGCGAAGGAGGGTGAGCATAACGCAGCAGATGGACTTTTGCCGCGTTCGCTACCAATGTTGCACGAACGTGGAAAAAGCTCCATCTGCAAGGCTTGCGAGCCCGACGAGTGAGGCGTAGCGCAAGCTACGTCGCAGCGAAGGAGGGGAGCATAACGCAGCAGATGGACTTTTGCCGCGTTCGTCCATCAAGTCCTCAGGCCTTCGGCTATTAATTCTGCTACATCCCTCACCCTTGTCTCCCCCAGCCTGCTTATCCTTCAGTCCATCCTCAATCATGGTCATGCAGTAGGGACAGCGACGCAGATGGTATCGGACTTCTGGTCAGAGCTTCTGCCACCCGGTTCAGGTTGATACGTTCGCCGTTGAATTCCTCCATCCACATGCGCCCGCCTCCGGCGCCACAGCAGAAGGAATTCTCCCTGTTCCTGTCCATTTCCATGGGGGCCTGGCCGGTGGCAGCCGCAATGACCTGGCGCGGGCCTCATAGACATCATTGTGGCGCCCCAGGTAGCAGGAATCGTGAAAGACAATCTTGCCCAGTTCGGTCACCTGGTGGTTCAGTTTCAGTCTGCCCTGCTGCAGCAACTGGTTGATGAATTCGGTGTGGTGAATCACGTCCAGTTCCAGACCGTATTGACGATAGTCGTTTTTAAAGGTGGTGAAGCAGTGGGGACAAAGGGTGATGACCTTGGTCATGCCTTTGTCGGTAAACTGCTTGACGTTTTCCTTTGCCATCTTGTCAAAGACATACTCGTTGCCGAGCCGTCTCAGGCTGTCGCCGCAGCAGTTCTCTTCCTTGCCCAGGATCCCCCAGGAAACGCCGGCGGCGTTGAGGATGGTGGCCAGGGCCACGGTAACATGCTTGGCCCGTGAATCGAAGGAACCGGCACAGCCCACATAAAACAGGTATTCCGTCTTGCCCTGCTCAAAGGGGCGCACGTCCATAGTGGTAGCCCATTTGGTCCGCTCAGCAGGGGGCGATCCCCCACGGGTTTGAGCGCTGCTCCATGTTCTCGAAGAGGTTCAGCAGCTCTTCCGGGAAACTTGCTCTCCATCTGCACCAGGTGGCGGCGCATCTTGATGATCTTCGGCATCTGCTCGATCATGACCGGGCAGGCCTGCAGACAGGCACCGCAGGTGGTGCAGGACCAGATGGTCTCCTCGGTATTGGTTCCCTCCCATTCGTCGCCGATGAGCGGCATGACCGGTTTTTCCCCTCGCTGCAACAGTTTGCCGTTTTCCAGCAGATTTGTCTTGATGGCATGGATCACCTGGCGTGGGTTGAGGGACTTTCCGGTAGTGGTGGCCGGGCAGGCATCCTGGCAGCGGCCGCATTCAGTGCAGGAGTAACCATCAAAGAGATCCTTCCAGGTGAACTGGTCCACCCTGCTGACGCCGAAACTCTTTCCCTTGGTGAATTCCTCCCGGGGCTGGGTATTGGCCTTGCCCAAGGTCTGGAAGAAACAGTTGGGAATGGCGGTGAGGATATGCATATGCTTGCTGTGGGGGAGAAAGCACATGAACGCCAGGAGAACCACGGCGTGGACCCACCAGCTTGTGGCGGCAAAACCGGCAAGTATTTGTGGATAAGGCGCAAGCAGCTGTGCGATGAAGGCCGATACGGGCATGTAGGCTGCTGCTTCAGTCTCTCCCATGGCAATCTCGGCGCCGTGAAGGCCGAAATAGGCCAGCATCAGCAACCCGATCAAGGTGAGGATGAGGAATGCCTCCGGGCTTCTGGCCTTAACATATTGGGTGCTGAGATATGGCGGCGGAAAAAAGATGCGTCGGGCAAAGGAGAGGGCAATGGCGACCAGGGTCAGCAGTGACACCACATCAAAGGCGAAAAGCAGGGCATGATGGATCTGCGCCGGTAACAGATGAAGGCCGACCTTCGGGAAAATCCCTCCAATGATAAATTCCAGATTGGCAATGAGAAGAATGACGAAGGCCCAGAAAATGACGAAATGATTTATGCCGAATGGTTTCTTTACCACTCTCTTCTGGCCGAAGGCATAGAGAAGCATGTCCCAGATGCGCAAGCCGGGATTGTCGAAGCGGTTTTCCTCACGGCCGAGGGTGACGAAGCTGAAACGCCGGTAACAGCTCCAGGCAAAGAAGATTAAAGCTGCGACGATTAATATGGTAAATAGTGTCGGATTCGGTGACATGGGTGTCCTCATTTTGTGTAATTGTGGCACGTTGTGTTTATCTTGTGCTTTTTCCAGCTTTTAATTGCCGCAGCCGGTTGGTAATGGCCGGAATAATCTGGAACAAGTCACCAACGATGCCATAAGTAGCGACTTCAAAGATAGGGGCTTCCTTGTCCCGGTTGATGGCGATAACGACATCCGAATCCTGCATCCCCACCAGGTGCTGGATAGCGCCTGAAATGCCGCAGGCAATGTAGATCTTGGGACGTACGGTCTTGCCGGTCTGGCCAACCTGCCGCTCCTGCGGCATCCAGCCTGCATCCACGGCACTCCTTGAGGCACCGACCACTCCGCCAAGCTCATCGGCCAATTCCTGGAGCATGGCGAAGTTCTCCTTGCCCATCAAACCGCGACCGCCGGAGACAATGAATTCGGCACCAGCCACATCGACCTGATCTTTCTTTTTGTCGCTGATTATTTCCAGGACCTTGACCAGGATACTATCTTCCTCAATGGTACATGTTTCCCTGACGATTTTACCGGTTGCGCCGGGATTGTGCTCTGGCATGGGCATGACGTGGGGGCGAACGGTGGACATCTGGGGTCGGAACTTGTCGCACATGATAGTGGCCATAATGTTGCCGCCAAAGGCCGGGCGGGTCTGCATCAGGTTCCGCTTGTCATCGATGGAGAGACCGGTGCAGTCGGCGGTGAGCCCGGTGCCGACAACCGTGGCGACGGCGCCGGCCAGGTCGCGGCCAAGGCCGGTGGCACCCATGAGGATGATCTCAGGCTTGTATTTTTCCGTCAGATACGTAACTGCCTTCAGGTAACTTTCAGTGCGGTAATACCTGAATACCGGCGCGTCGATCAGATATGTCTGAACGGCACCGTAGGCGAAAGCTTCATGGCAGAGTTGCTCCACATTTTCGCCGATGACGACTGCTGACAGCTCGACACCAAGAGCTGCTGCCAGCTCTTTTCCTTTGCCCAAAAGCTCCCAGGAAACCTTATGCACCTCCCCCTCGGTCTGCTCGATAAAGACCCAGACACCTCTATAGCGGGCAAGGCTCTTGGCCAATTCGGCGGCCTCATCATCAACCTCTTCCACTACCGGAGCACCCTGCTTCATGATTTCGTCGAGGGTCTTCTGTTCTTCAGGAGTAAAGAACATCTCGATGGCCTGGGCAGGGCAGACTTTGACACATTTGACGCAGCCGATGCATTTCTCCAGGTCGATAATCGGCTCGCCGGCATCATTCATGGTTACTGCATCCACCGGGCAGGAACTCTCACAACGTGCGCCGCAGGCGATGCATTTGCCGGCAATGAGGCAGGCCTTGCCGCGGGGTTTTTTCAGGGGCTTTTTCACTTCGTCGGTCATGAAAACCTCATGTAAGTTCTTAAGTTCTAAGTTCTAAGTTCGAGGTTCGGTGTTTCCTCGTTCCTTGTTTATAGTGACAAGAGGTCTTTGCTTAAAAGTTTTTCGATCAGCAGGTCGGCAGTGCCTTGCGGGTCATGAAGGCCGTCGCCGATAATTTCACCTTTTTCCCGTTCCGGGAAAAGATCCGGCTGACCCAGGTTGGAGAGCCCTTGAGCCCTATTTTTTGCTCGTCCAGCTTCAAAACCTGGTTGTTCCAGACCTTCACTTCCGCATCCACCGAAGCCAGTCGCATGGGAACAGTGGGGTAACGGGGACGGTTCAACTCGCGGACCACGGTGAGCATGGCAGGAAGGGGCGCTTCGACGATCTCATGCGCGCCCTTCCAGCTTGCGCCTGACCCGCACCTTTCCCCCCGCCTGGTCAAAGTCCTCGATGCGGTCGATGAGGGTCAGCTGGGTATAACCAAGCCGGGTGGCGATGCCAGGGCCGACTTGAGCAGTGTCTCCGTCGATAGTCTGCTTGCCGCAGATGACGAGCCCCACTTCATCCTCTTCCGAGAGCTTGCGGATGGCCGCGGCGAGGACATTGCTGGTGGCCAGAGTATCTGCGCCGCCAAAGACACGGTCACTGAGGAGTATTGCCTCATCGACTCCCAGTGCCAAAGCTTTTTTCAAGGTGGCCTCGGCATTTGGAGGCCCCATTGATATGGCCGCTACCCGGCAACCAAAGCGATCTTTCAACCGCAGGCTTTCTTCCAGGGCATGGGTATCATAGGGATTGATTATAAAGGGGATGCCTTCACGGACCAGCGTGTTGGTGACCGGGTCTATCTGCACCTGGGTGGTGTCCGGGACCTGTTTTATGCAGGCAACTATCAGCATGTATGGAACCTCACAGAGATTGAATAGCAATGACCTTAGATTATTTATGGATCAAAAGGGCAGCGAATGGCTAAAATTTTAGCAAGGCGAGATCTTAACAAAATATCAACCTGCCCACAAGCAAACTTTGCTTATATTTTAAGCAAATATTTTTAGTTTTACTAAATTTAAAGATCGATGCTACTTGCTCATCACCAGGCTAAGCAGCTAAAAATAAGCAATCGCTGTAGATCCCAAGCAGCTTCTTGTCGCCTAAAAAATAGGCACATGCTGCATTATTCCCCATGTTCCGACGTTAAAGTTTACCCCATTGGATGGCGGTGACAATGTAAAACCTGTACAGATACTGCCATTGGCCGGCAATCTTTTATATTTCACCTGCTAAAGAGCATAGTGAGAGCTATTAGCACTACAAAAGGCTTGCCAATAGCAGAAGTTTTCTGCTTTTTACTTTCTAAAAAATACTTTATTCTTTCTACCGCATCCTTGAGTTCTGGATCTGATTCCATTACTATGTCAGCTGATGGGGGAATAACCTATGTATTCAGGAGGTAGCGATGAAGGTGAGAATATTTTTGTTTATTGTACTGCTGTTTTGCTTGGCCACCGGTAACGTACTGGCAGCAGAGATCGATGCAGCCAATGGCATGGAAGAGACACAGCCTCAGGTTAAAAAGCAGATGCAGGAGTTGCAGGCAATGCTGCTTGCAGACCCGGAGTTGATGGCACAAATTCTTTTGTTGAAAGATGATCCTGAGGTGCAGTCACTTCTGGACGACCCTGATGTCATCAGAGCCGTTGCAGCGGGAGATATTGGTGCTCTTGCCGGTAATGGGAGGGTTATGAAGCTTCTCAACAAACCGCAGGTGCAGGAAATTCAGAAACGGATTCAACCGTGACCATCAAAGACTGCCGAAATCTCTGCCATACTGGATTATATGCTTTGCTAGATTAGCCGATGCCGCTGTCCCCCCTCTGATTACAGCTTGAGGGGGGGCGACCAAAAGAAGAGCAGAAAACTGAGTCTACCAGTTGATGTCCTTGATAAATTTCAGAAGAAGTTCTACCTCCGGTGTGCGCCGGCCTTTGGTAACAGCAATGACCTCTGACGAGACCAGCGGGGTCTCTGGGTTTCGTGTCGCTGCACAGGCAAATCCCAAGGGGTCAATTCCGATTGCGCCGGGATATTTGATAACTTTGTCCCTGATTTCAGTGTAATCCTTAGCCTTCATGGCTGAAGATAGGACCTTCTTTCCATCCAGGATCTGCTCTGTAAAATTCTGATTCTGCCCCGGCGTCGATTGCCCCCACACTACGATGATCTTTCTTTCGTCACCTCCGACCTGCTTCCAGTTCCTGATTTTTCCGGTGAAAATGTCCTGCAGCTGTTTCTTGCTTAGACGGGGAATCTTGTTGGAGCCGTGAACAAAGACCAAGGTGTTGAAGACGCCGATCTCACGGATGGCATAAAGATCTGGATCAATGACTACCCCTTCCTTAGCTGCCCCGCTGATAAGCTTCCCCATGGAAAGGGGGGAGGCAGCAACATCAAT
Source organism: uncultured delta proteobacterium (assembly GCA_963780945.1). GTDB lineage: Bacteria > Desulfobacterota > Desulfuromonadia > Geobacterales > Geobacteraceae > Geotalea. The sequence goes on from CAWAFF010000087.1 coordinate 6,121, forward strand.
AAGGCCATTATGCAGGTCAATTAGCCCCTGAACAGGATTTGTCGGGGTAATGGACAGATTTATTCCAGTCTCTTCAGTAAAGGGCTTCTGATAAGGAGTAAATTGCGACATGCAGGAACCGCCCCCTCCCCCAATCCTGATATTTTTGGCTGACTCAGCGTATGCAACAGCGCAAAAAATTCCTAGAAGCAGACCTGTCAACAATTTAAGTTTTTTCATAGTTGCCTTCTGTAGAATTTCAATTGATAGTACGCAAAAAAGGGCCTTAGGAAACAGGCCCTTTTTCATTTTGAATACATTTCCGATTTCCGCTTTGTATTCATTTTATCCTGTAAACTGTGCGCACACTGTCATCAATGTTTGTTGCATCTATATACCCAATGGCGTTTTTGTTTCCGGCAACGGCTTTTAGGATGTCAGCGTCTGATGCCAGCTGGCGGGGCGGAGTCGATTTGCCGGTGAAGACCAAAGTGGCCCATTGCTCTTTCAGGTTCTGCTGAGACCTCCCCAACACCCTTTTGGCGAATAATTCATTTACGGGACTGGATTCCTGAGGTTCAAGGACTTTTACATTCCCGGCCGGTCGGCCACCTTGTGGTGTTCCCCAGGTAGATTTTGTGGATAAGGGTGCGATCGACATTATTGCTGTTTTCCTTGTTGACTATGACGGCTATTTCCTGCGCAACGGCAACGCCACAGAGTGAAACGCTACAAAATTGCCAATGAAAATAATTGTTTCATTCTGGTCCTCCCCTAAAAATAAAGTTCAAGCTGGCTGCAAAGAGGTTCCAGTTCTTTCTTCCGGTACCTTCTTCCACTTCGAAAACATCCTCTTCAATTTCCACGTGGGCCGGCAGGGCGAAGCCCCTGATTATATGGTCCTCGATCTTGAAGGCGATGTTGCTGTTGAATTTGTAGTCGATGCCGAAGACGAAACCTCTCTGATATTGTTCAGGGTTTCTGCGGTCGGCTTTGTCCATGGTAAGGTAGTCATAACGGACAAAGGGGGTCAACTTGTCAAAAAAAGTATAGCCGGCCTGGGCATAGTAGCCGAAGCGAAGGGTATCTATGTCCTTCTGAAATGCATACTCGGACGCAATATTAATGTTGTAATTATGGTAGGAAAGGGACCCCATATACAGGTTCTGCCTGCCGCTCTCAGTTTCCAAACCTTCCGTCCGTTCTTCCTTTGAGGTGGAAGCGGAAGCGAGAAGAGTCAGTCCCTCGACGGGAGTTTTGTAGGTGATCCGCCCCCCAACCAGATTGCGGAGTTTTTCATCTGCATTCTCCCCCTCGAAAAAGACCGGTGCTCCGCCAAAGAGATTGATGGAGAGATTTCCGTCTAAGGCATCCGGGGTATAAATGAGGCTGGCTCCGCGAAAGGCTTCCGCGATCATTTCTGTTTCTTCCTGGTATATATAGGGCTTGATGGTTGAAAGCTGCAGATATTTTATGTCACGGATTTCGCTCAACAGGCCGATCGGGTCCCTGACCTGCCCTCCCCGTAACCGCAGTTGGTCGGAGTACTTGTAGTCGACAAAGGCCCAGTCAAGACGGATGGAAGCATCATCACCGGCGAAAAGCTGAGCCCAGACAGTAGTGTTTTCCTGGGGCTCGACGGTAAAAAGCAGGCCAAAATTGTTGAAGTTGAAGGAGCCCTTGCTGTCAGCCCCCTGCCAATTGTTGCGGCTGGTCAGCAGGTACCCCTGGTGACCGAAACCATGAACCTGGAGCTTTGAATCGAACAGCTCCAGTGCCGTTGCAGGCGTTGCAGCCATGCACAACAAAGCAAACATTACGACCGGTAGAACAAAGACTGCGATCCTTCCTGTAATCATCTTCATGTTTCCTCCTTTAGAATTACATGCAATTAAAATGGTCCACAAGTGGAACAATAAGAACGGGAGAGGAAGAAAGACTTCAAAGCCGCGCCAATATTAGACACTGCATAATTATAATACACTAAAACAGCATCCACCAAGGCTTTACAGTTCTTATATGTTTCGCTCCTGTATATGTCAATCATTTTGTCTCACAACCAATGCAAGCCAACCGAATTTCATTCTTGCAAACGCAGCCCCGATCTTTTACCATCGTTCGGTAAAGATGTGACAGGTGCTGTTTGGCTTTTCTCCCGATCTTCCGGATCAAGATCATTCCCGCCCTGCTCTTTCTCTTTTTCGGCATCCACTTTGAAAGCGGCTCCTCTCCATGGGGAGGAACAAAGAGGCCGAAGAGCGGCGCAGGCATTCTTTTTCCTATCTTTGGCGTTCCAATCCTTGCGGGACTTCCAATAAGACCAAATTCTCTTCGGCAGCAACTACCGTTTCTTTAATGGATTTGCAATTTAATATGTTGGGCTTACAATTTGAGAAATCCACTTTCTCCGGCAAAAATTAATGTCTGACAAGCACATCGAAAAGCTTTTCCTTTATCTTCTGGCACTTTCCGTCCTGATTCACGTGGCGGTATTCGCCATCATTTTGTTAACTCCACAGGAAAAGAAGATTCCGAAACAGGAACCGTATATGGTTGAATTGCGGGACTTGCCGGAGATAAAAACACCTCCACCGCAAAAACAAACACCGGCGAAGAGACTTGCGGAAAAGCAACAGCGGGTGACAAGAGAAATGGCTCCGAAAGGAGAACGGGAAACGGAACGAAAGGCTCCGCCCCCTGTACTGCAGCCCAAGCCGCCTCAACCAGCTATGGATGGTAATAGCCAGCAGCAGGCAGAGCATGGTGCTGGGTTGCCAAAGGAACGACCTGCCAGCGAAAGCCTTTTCAAGCCAAAGCAACAAGAGCAGCCGGCACTGGCAAAGCTGTTTCCTGGTCCTGACAAAATGGCCAGCATTGAGGAAAGTTACCGCAAAAAATATGGATCGGAAGTGGAAGATGGCGAGACGGCCTTTCTCAATACGGACGACATTCTCTTTGGTTCATTTCTTCGTCGTTTTGAAACTGCCGTTTACGGGGTGTGGCGTTATCCACAGGAAGCAGCGCGCCAGGGATTAGAGGGAGTAACGCCGGTCAGGATAACCTTCAATAGAAAGGGGGAAATTGAACACGTCCAACTGCTTGAATCATCGGGCAGCAGGATTCTTGATGAAGAAGTTTTAAGGACATTGCGCGAGATCGGTCGAATTGGTTCATTCCCGCGCGATTATACAAAAGACAAATTCAAACTGATAGCTTTCTTCCAGTACGGCATCAGCAGGGGCGGAGTTAGCGGCACCCTCCACTGATCATCTATCTGTGCAGCGGAGCCGCTCCCGCAGAAACTTTTCGAAGTCACCGTTGAATTCTTCCCGCTTCAGGGCCATATCCACCGTCGCCTTTAGAAAACCGAGCTTGTCGCCGCAGTCGTGGCGGATACCTTCAAAACGGCAGCCATAGATAGCCTCATCCCTGGCCAGTGTCTTGATGGCGTCTGTCAGCTGAATTTCCCCTCCCTTGCCCGGCTCCTGTTTTTCCAGGATGGGAAAGATATCCGGGGTCAGGATATAACGGCCAATGATCGCCAGGTCTGACGGCGCATCCTCCTGCTTCGGCTTCTCCACCATGTCCACCACTTCATAAATCCGCTCTGAAATGGTATTGGCCTTGACGCAGCCATAGGATGATATATTTTCCATGGGCACCTGTTCCAGCGCCAGAACCGGTCCTCGATACTTGCGGTACACATCCAGAAGCTGCCCCAGGCAAGGCTTGTCCCCGTCAATGATGTCATCACCCAGTAAAACGGCAAAGGGCTCGTTGCCGACAAATTCCTTGGCGCAGAGGATGGCGTGCCCAAGGCCAAGAGCCTGCTTCTGCCGCACGTAAAAGATGTTCACCAGCTCGGCAATATCCCTGATCTGGCTAAGCTCGGCATCCTTCCCCTTATCGTAGAGCAGCGACTCCAGCTCGAAAGATATGTCAAAATGATCTTCGATAGCCCGTTTACTTCTGCCGGTGACGAACAGGATCTGCTCAATTCCTGAGGCAACGGCCTCTTCCACAACATACTGCACAAGAGGCTTGTCGATGAGCGGCAGCATTTCCTTGGGAGTGGACTTGGTTGCGGGCAGAAATCTCGTCCCGAGACCGGCGACTGGAAAGACAGCTTTTTTCACCTTCATATGATAGCTCCTTTTAGGTCAATCGATAATTGAAGGGATTAAAAATTTGAATGAGTTTAAAGCATCGACTGCCGACCATCCACCATTTTAGCCAACTATCGAACTTAAGATTTCAGGGATCAGTTCTTCCCGTCCCATGGCCATGATGTGCAGCCCGTCGCAATGGGGTTTGCAGGCAGCGGCAAGCCTCTTGGCAATGGCAACACCTGTGGCCAGGGGATCGGCCGCCGCTTCCAATTCTGCTATGAAGTGGGCCGGAACCTTCAGTCCGGGGATATTGCTGTTCACATAGCGCGCCATGCCGGCAGATTTGAGCAAAAGTATGCCTGCTATAACCTTCACCTGAAGCGGTCTTACCGACTCACTGAACAGGGCGAGACGCTCCGGATCGAAGATTGCCTGGGTCTGGAAAAATTGCGCCCCGGCGGTGACCTTTTTTTCCAGTTTGAACAGGGTAAGGGCAAAAGGCTCAGCTTCTGGTGCAGCAGCAGCCCCAACAAAGAAAGCTGGTGCGCCGTCGATTTTTTTTCCGGCAAGATCCTGCCCCGCGCCCAAGCCCTTGATGGTCTGCAACAGCTGGACGGAATCAAGATCAAAGACCGGTTTGCCGGTCCGGTGATCGCCAAAGGAGATATGGTCACCGGAAAGGGCAAGGACGTTGGTAATCCCCAACGCCGCAGCACCCAACAAGTCACTCTGCAGGGCAAGGCGGTTTCTGTCGCGACAGGTGAGCTGATAGATCGACTCTATGCCCTCCCTCGAGAGCAGCGCTGCAGCCGCCAGAGGGGAAATGCGCATGGTCGCGCCCTGATTGTCGGTGACATTAATGGCATCAACCAGATGAGCCAGTTGCCGTGCCTTCCCCAGAAACTCGCTGCAGTCACATCCTTTTGGAGGACACACCTCAGCGGTCAGGACAAATTTGCCGGCCATCAACTTTTGCTGTAACTGGGAAGTCATTGGTATGTCACTTCTCCAGCTTCAGGTTTGCCGGTTTCAGCATCGTGGAGAAATCCTTCTGCGGCACAATTTGTTTCAGTTTTTCAAGTGAGCCCTGGGCTTTCAGCCGCTCGTAGATCTGTACCCAGGTACACTCTCTTTCTCTGTCCGTCTCACACTGACCATTGTCCATGCCGCCACAAGGGCCATTTAACAGTCCTTTAGGGCACGTGGTAACCGGACAGATGCAGCCGGTTTCGGTGAGGAGGCATTCGCCACAGAGGGAGCATTTCTGTTCAAATTGGCCAAAACGTCGGATATTACCCAGAAACAGGGTATTAAGCCCGGCCACGGTCTTTTTCGGCGTGGATGCGGAAATGGACTGGATGCCGGCGCCACAGGCAAGGACCAGTAACGCGTCAGCCTCCTCAACCATTTCTTTCTTGGCACGAAGATCCCGGCTGGACCGAAGCATATGGCAGGCTTCATCTATGACCAGGGAGCCAGTGACCGCCTTGCCTGCGGCAATTAAAGTCTCCTGCATCTGCCAGACTTCTTCCTCGCCGCCAGACTTGCAGACGGTTGCACACTTTGCACAACCAATGAGAAAAACTTTATCATCTCCTGACAATGCGGCAAGGATTTCTTCTATATTTTTTTGTTTGCTAATTATCATAATTTAAATGGGATCTATGGTGTTCACCGCCGACCATCCACCGCCGACAGCCGACCGCCTTTTTCACCGCCGACAACCGACCGCCTTTAACGTCGTCGTTTGGCAGATTGCAAGGTATTGTAGAGAAGCATGGTAATGGTCATCGGACCGACGCCACCGGGAACAGGCGTTATGGCAGCGGCGCGGGCAGCGGCGGCGTCAAATTCCACATCTCCCACCAGCTTCTTGTCACCGACACGGTTCACACCCACATCAATGACGATAGCCCCTTCCTTGATCCACGAGCCCTTGATCATTTCCGGCTGGCCGACGGCGGCAATGACCACGTCTGCCATGCCCACCTTGGCAGCAAGATCCCTGGTTTTCGAATGGCAGAGGGTCACTGTGGCATTCTGCTGCAGACACATGAAGGCAACCGGCTTGCCGACGATGTTGGAGCGGCCGACAACAACGACCTCTTTGCCGGACAGATCCACGCCGGATTCTTTGAGCATAACCATTACGCCGTATGGCGTGCAGGGCTGAAAAAGGGGCTTGCCGATTACCAGCCGTCCCACGTTGTAGGGATGAAAGCCGTCAGCATCCTTTTCCGGGGAGATAGCTTCCAGCACCTTTTCGGTATTGATCTGCTTCGGCAAAGGCAGCTGAACCAGGATACCGTGGATCTTCGGGTCCTTGTTGAGCTTGTCGATCAGAAGCAGCAGTTCCTGTTCAGTTGTTTCCACTGAAAGTTTATACTCATCGGAAAAGATTCCCACATCCTTGCATGCTTTTTCTTTCATGCTGACATAAACTTTGCTGGCCGGGTCTTCCCCTACCAGAACCACCGCCAGGCCAGGTGTTACCCCTTGGGCCGCCAGTTGTACCACCTCTGAGGCTATCTCGCCACGGATCTTCGCTGCAATCGCTTTACCGTCGATTATTTTTGCCATCAATAAACTCCTTCTAAACCTTGGGAAATTGGGAATGATAGGTAACGGCTGATTATTTGTAAAGGCTTTTCATCGGAACCCGGGTAAAAAAAAATCCTCTCGGGTGGAGGATTTTTAATGTCTTTCTTAGTTTTCAACAAGCTATGCAGCGGCTGACGGGCAGCCGGCGCAGCTACCACCTGACGGACAGGCAGGGGCTGGGGCATCGGAGCTTTTGCTGCCGCCGCCGTAACCATCATTGTACCATCCGCTGCCCTTCAGAGAGAAACCGGTCTGGGAAATGAGCTTTTGTACGGGGCCGCCGCAGGATGGGCATTCGCTGGCCGGGGCATCGGAGAATTTCTGGCGCAGTTCAAATTTATTCTCGCATTGATTGCATTTGTATTCATAGAGTGGCATTTCCAACAACCTCCTTTTTCGTATCTAACCATGACAATATAGGTATTTGCACCCCGGTTTGTCAAGTCATGTTGTCATTTTTTCAGTCATGGCAAACAGCAACCGCGATCGATAGATGATGCCGATCACTTTGGTTCCTTTCACTACCGGCAAACGCTGAAAGCGATGTTTGACGAAAAGTTCGGCAATGTCGGCAACAAGGGCATCTTCAGTCACTGAAATAGCCTGGTGTTCCATGATCTCGGCAACGGGAAGGTTTTTGATCCTGTCGCATTGATCGAAAAAAAAGCTGTTTTTTAGCTTTGCAGAGGCCGTTACCACCTCCATATCCCCAAGGAGGGCGGTGATGACACTTAAAGGAGTAAGAATTCCGGCAAGCTGCCCTCTTCCATTAAGGACAACCAGTCCCGGAGCTGCATTAATGAAGCTTTCGTCACCGTAATTATCCTTCAACATCTGGACGGCCTCTGCCACTGTTGCCTTAGTGGAAATGGCCGGCACATCGGATACCATTATATCCCTGGCTATCATACACTTCTCCTGGGTCTCATTTTATTAAGGACAGCGCGGCTTCTCTCGGGACACCTTCAACCTTGATGCTTTTGTGCCTTGATTTTGCCCCGGCGATGAGTATAACACGGGATTTGGCGACGCCGAGAGCCTTGGCCAGCAGCTCGATACACAGCTTGTTGGCTGCATCGTCAACAGGAGGTGCAGTAAGGCGAAGTTTGAGTTCTTCACCCTGCACACCGCATATTTCGTTGCGGGATGCGCGCGGCTGAACATGTACAGTGAAGATTATACCATCGACGGTTTCTTTTATCTTGAGGCGGTCGCTGTCATTGCTCATTGAAGGAAAGCATTTTATAGTGGGCATCGAGAAGGGACTTCATGGAGGTCTCAAACTGCAGTTTTAACCTGCGGAGATCCTGTATCTGGCTGTTTAACTCAACCAGCTTGTTCTCTGCAGCAACTATAATTTTTTCACCCTTTAGTTCTGATTCGGACACGATCAGGGTAGCTTCTTTCTGGGCGTTGACTTTCATGTCTTCGCCAATTTTCTGGGCGGCAAGCACCGCATCCCGCAGTTTCAGCTCCTGACCTTCCATAACCGCCAAGGTTGCATTGTTGCGGCTCAGTTGTTCCTTTAGATCGTTATTTTCACGCAGCAGGGCTTCCATCTCTTGGGCGACCATCTGAAGAAAAGCATCCACATCTTCCGGATCCAACCCGCCAAACATTTTGCCCTTGAACTGCTGCTGCTGGATATCAATGGGGGAAATTTTCACGGCATGACTCCCACTCCATAATTCAATCTGTTCGCCAGTTCAAAGATGGAACTGACGAGAAACCTTTGCAGGAAGAAGATTACCAGGAGCACGATCATTGGCGACAGGTCCAGCCCTCCCATGTCGGGAAGCATGCGCCGTACCCGGTTAAGAACGGGATCGGTGGCACGGTAGAGAAAATTAACGATGGGGTTGTAGGGATCGGGGTTGACCCACGAGAGAATTGCCCTGGCGATGATGATGTACATGTAGATGTCCAGGGAGAATTTAAGAACATAAGCCACGGCGTTGAGAAAGTTTGCAACAATGAACATTCAATGGCCCCTTTTGCTTTGTAAGCACCAAAAATATATACAGAAAAAGGTCAGCCATGTCAAGTTTGCAAGCAGCGTTTTGCTTAAGCCAGGGTCTTGCGGAAGCGCTGCACGGAGAACAGGAGGATGGCTCCACCCAGGACGGCCAGAGCTGAAAACTCGGGCCAAAGGATATTGATGCCGGTGCCCTTGAGGAAAATTCCGCGAATGATCACCAGATAATAACGAATCGGGTTGAGAGTGGTTAGCCACTGCACGGCGGGGGGCATGTTGGCAATGGGAAAGGCAAAGCCTGAAAGAAGCATGGCAGGAAAAATGACGAAAAAAGCGCTCATCATGGCCTGCTGCTGGGTGCGGCTGACGGTGGAAATAAACAGGCCAATGCCAAGTGAGCTCATGAGGAAAAGTCCCGTTGCGCCGAACAACAACAGGATGCTCCCTCTGATGGGAACGTGAAACCAGAAAGCTCCTACGGCAGAGATTAGCCCCACATCGATAAAGCCGATCAGGATAAATGGTATAGTTTTGCCGAGAATGAATTCCGTTTTCCTGATCGGGGTTACGATGATCTGCTCGATGGTACCGATCTCCTTCTCCCGCACGATGGCCATGCTGGAAAGGAGCATGGTTATGATAAAGACAATATTGGTGATGACCGCCGGCACATAAAAATTTCTGCTTTCCAGGTTACTGTTGAACCAGGCCCGGCTCTCAAGGCGCACACCGCCAGACATCGGTCTCCGGCCGCTGGTCCTGGCCAGCTGCTCAGCTTGGAGCTCCTCTGTGTAGCGGCCGGCAATCCTTCCGGCATGGCTTAACACAATGCCGGCCGTGTTGGAATCGGTACCATCGAGAATCAGTTGCACAGGAGCGACATTACCCCCTCCCAGCAGTCGGCCGAATCCGCTGTTGATCTGCAGCACCGCCTTTACCGCCCCCCGATCCACAAGTTCCTGCACCCGGCTTCTTTGGACGATGTACTCGTGAATGTCAAAATAGCCAGAGGCGACAAAGCGGGCGACCAGCTCTCGGCTCTCGCGGCTGTTGTCCAGGTCATAGACTGCCGTCGCCACGTGCTTTACGTCGGTATTGACCGCATAACCGAAGATAATGGTCTGCACTGCCGGTATGACAAAAATGATAAAGCGCATCCGGCGGTCGCGCAGCACCTGGATAAATTCCTTTATCAACATTGCTCTGAGCCGATCAACATGCTATCCAATCCTCTTTTTGAAATTCCTTATGGACAGCACCATCACCACAATACAGAATCCTGCCAGGAAAATCGCCTCGCCCGCCAATACGTCAAGCCCCACATCCTTCAGATAAATGCCCCTGATCAGGACGACGAAATAGCGGGCAGTGACCAGATGGGTAATCCACTGGATTGGTAAGGGCATATTCTCAATGGGAAAGATGAAACCGGAAAGCAGAAAAGCGGGCAGCATGGTTGCCACCAGCGCCAGCTGCGATAGCAACCAGCTGACTTTTGGTGACGATGCTGATCAGCATGCCCAGCCCCAGCGCACCCAGCAGAAACAACAGCGACAGGGCGAAAAGAAGCACCAGGCTGCCCCTGAGCGGGATCGCAAAAAAGAACTGGCCGACGATGACGCAGAGAATAAGATCGAGTATGCCGATGGCGAAATACGGAACCAGCTTGCCCAGAATCAGTTCCGGCCCGGTAATCGGTGTCGCCAGGAGCTGCTCCATGGTCCCTGTCTCCCATTCGCGGGCAATGGTCAGAGAAGTGAGGAGAGAGGCAATTACCATCATGACAATGGCGATCAAGCCAGGGAAAATGTAGTTTTTTGAGATCATGTCGCTGTTGAACCAGACCCGGGGCCGCACCTCGATCCTTACCTCAGAGGGACTGCCACCCTGCCGCCGGATCTGCTCCAGGATCACCTTTTGGGAAAAGGTCCCGGTAACGGCCTCTGCGTAACCCAGGGCAAACGTGGCTGTATTCGGGTCGCTGCCATCCAGGATTGCCTGTACCGGTGCGGCCTTTCCCCTCGCCACCAGGTGGGCGAAACCGGGGGGGATGATAAGGGCAATCAGCGCAGAACGATCATCGATGGCTTCCTCAATTTGCTGGTAACTGGAAGCATGGCGCTGAAGGGCGAAAAACCGGGAGCCGGTAAAGCCACTCACTAACTCTCGGCTGATGGGTGTGTTGCTCTGGTCCCAGACGACGAGTGGCACCCGGTCCACGTCAAGGGTCAGGGCATAGCCGAACAGAAAAAGCATTACCATGGGAATGGCAATGCCCATGCCGAGACTGCGCCAGTCGCGGAAGACATGGAGGAATTCCTTCCTGGCGATTGCTTTGAGCCGCTGGATCTTCATTTATTCCTTTAATCTCATTCGCCACCCCGTCGAAAGTCAGGGGTACTTTTGAGTTTCGAGCTCTAGCGGTTGAATTCAGGCTGCGGCAACTCCTGCTGGTCCCGCATTTCAATCAGTGAGATGAACACATCTTCCAAAGAGGGAATGATCTTCTCCAACCGGCTAACCTCAATCTTTCTTTCAGCAAAAAGTGCGGCCATGGCCCGCAGAGTCACTTCCGCATTTCGGGTCACCACATGCAAGCCGTTGCCATAGAGGCCTGCTTCTTTCACCTCAGCCAGTGACTCCACCGCCTCCATCAGCCCCTGTGCCCCATCGCATCTCAATTCTATGACTTCATCAGTCATAAAATCGGTCTTCAGCTGTGCCGGAGTTCCCAGGGCGATCAGCTCACCCCTGTAGATCAGCCCCAGTCGATCGCAATATTCAGCTTCATCCATATAATGGGTGGTGACGAAAACCGTTGTCCCCTCCTCAGCCATGCCATAGATCAGATCCCAGAATTTGCGGCGGCTGCCCGGATCAACCCCGGAGGTTGGTTCATCGAGAAAGACGATGGGAGGTTCGTGGAGGATGGCACAGCCGAGCGCCAGGCGTTGCTTCCAGCCCCCGGACAATACCGAGGTCAACGAGCGGCGATGTGCCGCAAGCCCCGCCATCTGAATTACCCAATCCTTGCGTGCCTGCCTTTTTTCAGGCGCGAGCTTGTAAATGCCGCTATAAAAATCGATATTTTCCTCAACGGTGAGGTCCTCGTAAAGGGAGAACCGCTGGCTCATGTAGCCGATATGCTTTTTGATTTCCTCCGTCTGGCGAAGGATGTCAAAACCGGCAACCGTGCCCGTTCCCGAGGTGGGAGGCATGATGCCGCAAAGCATGCGGATGGTGGTTGATTTTCCCGCCCCGTTCGGCCCGAGAAAGCCGAATATCTCCCCCTTGCCCACCTCAAGGCTGATCCGGTTTACCGCTGTAAAGTCGCCGAAGCGTTTTTCCAGAGCCTGGATCGAGACGGCAACCCCACTTGGCTTAGACACTGGTTTCTCCCATGACTGAGACAAAGACATCCTCAAGGGAAGGTTCTACCTGGCCCATGGTTATCAGCTCCAGTCCCTCCTCACGCAACAGCTCAGCAACCAGCACCTGAAGCCGATCCGGATCATCAGTAACAATGTGCAGCCTATCACCGAAGAGGCCGACTGTAACGCCGGTGAGCTTTTCCTGCAACATCTGCAAAGCGCGGCGAGCATGGCCGCAAAAAACCTCCACAATCTTCCCATCCATGAGCTGCTTCAGTTCCTGAGGCGTCCCGCAGGCAACAAGCTTGCCCCTATGAATCAGCCCCACCCTGTTACAGCGATCGGCCTCGTCCAGGTAGGCCGTGGCAACGAAGATGGTTACCCCTTCCGTGAGCAATTGATAGAGGATGCGCCAGAAGTCACGGCGAGAAACGGGATCGACCCCATTGGTCGGCTCGTCAAGGAAAAGCACCTTTGGTGTGTGGATCAGGGCGCAGGCCAGTCCCAGCTTCTGCTTCATCCCTCCGGATAAGTTGCCGGCCCGGCGGTTCTTGAAGGGTGTCAGGTTGCTGAAGGCTAGAAGTCGGTCCACCTTGTCCTGCCGACCCTTTTGCGGCAAGCCATGGATATCGGCAAAAAAGTGGATATTTTCCAACACCGTCAGATCAGGATAGAGGCCGAAACGCTGGCTCATGTAGCCGATGTCCCCCTTCATGGACTCCGTCTCCCGCCCCGTATGCCTCCCCAAAACCCAGGCATCGCCTGACGCAGGGTCCATGATGCCGGTCAGCATGCGCATGGTTGTGGTCTTCCCGGCGCCGTCCGAACCGACCAGGCCGAACAGTTCTCCCCTGGCCACGGTAAGACAAAGGTTGTCGACGGCGGTGAGCGGGCCAAAGGTTTTGGTTAAATTGTCTATTTTTATGGCATCCATAATAGATCCTGGGAATCCCAAAAAGGATCAGTCAGCTTGCCCGCCATCCAGAATTATCTCCGCATCGGCCGGCATGCCGGGTTTCAATTCCATCTGCGGGTTGGGAACGGTTATCTTGACCCGATAAACAAGCTTTACCCGCTCCTTTTCGGTCTGCACATTTTTCGGGGTAAACTCCGCTTCGGGTGATATGAATGAAACCTTTCCCTGGTAGTTCCTGCCTGGAAAGCTGTCCACTGTCACCAACGCCGACTGCCCCACCTTGACCCGGCCCAGATCGGTTTCGCTGATGTAGGCCCGGACCCACGTGTTGGCCATGTCACCCAAGGTTAAGATCGGCGTCCCGGCAGCCACCAGTTCGCCAGGTTCCACATGCTTTGCCAGTACTAAACCTGACATGGGTGCCGTCAGCGTGCCATAACCAAGTCTTGTCTCAGCCTGGGCCACAGCTGCCTCCGTCTCCCTCAGCCTCCCCCTGGCCTGCTCGATTCGCTCCCGACGGGGTCCCTTGCGCACCAGTGCCAGCGCTTCTCTCGCCTCACGAGCAGCGGCCTGAGAGGTCTCGAAGGCTGCCTTCGCTGTTTCCAGTTGCCGCTGGGCAATTACCTCCTTGGCAAAGAGGCTTTTTTCCCTTTGATATTCCTTGTCCTGCCGCCCTGCTTCAGCCTCAGCCCTGGCCAGATTGGCCTGTGCCTGGGCTATTTCCTCGGGACGTGAACCAGCAATTAGTTCCGCCAGAGAAGAACGCATCACATCAGTATCAGCCTTAAGGCGAGCAAGATCATGATTCAGGTCATCCAGTTCCAGATCGGCCAGAACCTGCCCGGTACGGACCATTTCCCCCTCATCAACCGGCCGGGTCCTGACCCTTCCGCCAATCTTAAAGCTCGCTTCCACAGACACGACCTCAATGGTGCCGGAAACAGCCACGCCTTTGCTCTGAGGCTCTTTTCCCAGCAGCAGGTAGGCAATAGCTGCTATCAGTACTATGAGTGCCGTAAAAATAAAAATTTTCCTTTTCAAAATCAGCTCCTGACAGATTTGTTTATCAGCAAGATGTTCAACATATTTATATACCACCACTTCATCCTTTTTGATGTCTTTTCAGCAAATGCCCCAAAATACCCGACAACCAATGGCAGTATCAAGACTTTCACAACCCTTGACATGGAGCACTGTATTGCTTATATTTGGACACAGTAAAGGGGAGTAGCAATCGGCCGGAGAAAAGGCCGACCCTCAGTTCGTCAGGACGGCCTATCGGCCCGGACCCGGGGCAATGACCATATGTCAACGCATGCAAGACCTTTATCCAACGCGATATCAACACGTCTGGGTAAAGGTCTTTTCTATTTGCCCGGCTAGCCCAAAAGGAGATTCAAACATGAATACATTGAAAACAACCCTGCTTCTCACCTGCCTGACCCTGCTGATGGTGGCCATGGGAACCGCCATCGGCGGCAAAAGCGGCATGGTCTTGGCCTTTTTCATGGCCTGCGCCATGAACGTCTTTTCCTACTGGTTTTCAGACAAGATCGTCCTAAAAATGTATGGCGCCCAAGAGATCACCGAGATGGAAAATCCCGCCTTTTACGGCATGGTCCGCCGATTGGCCATACAGGCAGGGCTTCCCATGCCAAAGGTTTACATTATCCCGTCTGAAAGCCCCAATGCCTTTGCCACAGGGCGCAACCCCGAGCATGCAGCGGTGGCTGCCACTGAAGGAATCCTGCGCATTCTTACCCCCCAGGAACTGGAAGGAGTCATGGCCCATGAGTTGGCCCATGTGAAGAACCGTGATATACTTATCTCCACCATTGCTGCCACCATTGCCGGTGCCATTTCCATGCTCGGCAGCATGCTTCAGTGGGCGACCATTTTCGGCGGCGGCAGAAATGATGACGATGAAGGCGGCAGTATGATTGGCGGACTGGCCATGGCCATCATCGCCCCCATTGCCGCAATGCTGATCCAGATGGCAGTCTCCCGTTCCCGGGAGTACCTGGCTGACGAGTCAGGGGCCAGGATCTGCGGCAATCCCCAGTCCCTTGCCAATGCCTTGCGCAAGTTGCACAACGCCTCGCAGATGCTCCCAATGCAGGAGGCTCGTCCGGCTACGGCTCATCTTTTCATCGTCAACCCGCTTACAGGTGGCGCACTGCTCAAACTTTTCTCCACCCATCCCCCCATGGAAGAGCGGATTGCCAAGCTTGAAGCAATGGCCTACGGCCCCCGGTAAAACCGTGAAGCGTGGGTGAATGTGCCACAGGCCCCCGCAACGCCCCTTACAATGTTCATAATATTTGCTGCGGCTAGGAGTTTTCGTGTCTAACCAGACCATCATGTGGATAGCTTTTGCCGCTGTCCTGACAGTAATGTTTATTCTTGATCTCGGGGTATTTAATCGTAAAGCTCACGAGGTAAAATTCCGCGAAGCATTGACATGGACGATTGTCTGGGTTTCACTGGCGCTTCTTTTCAACATCGGCGTCTATATTTTCATGGGACCGGTCAAGGCCCTGGAGTTTCTAACCGGCTATGTAATAGAAGAATCCCTGTCGGTGGATAACCTCTTTGTTTTCATCATGATCTTTTCCTATTTTCATGTGGCCAAGCAGCACCAGCCCAAAATATTGAAATGGGGCATTCTTGGTGCCCTGGTCATGAGGGCTGTCTTTATCCTGCTGGGCATTGAATTGATCGAGCGGTTCCACTGGATGGTCTACATATTCGGCGGTCTGCTGGTTTTCACCGGCATAAAAATGGCCTTTGGTGGCGATGACCATATTGAGCCTGAGAAAAATCTGCTGGTGCGGCTGGTGAGAAAATTCATTCCCATCACCAAACGGCCCGCCGGTGATCGTTTTTTCATCAAAAAGTGCGGCAAACTGGCAGCTACACCGCTGTTTCTCACCCTGCTGGTGGTGGAATCAAGTGACGTAATCTTTGCCGTCGATTCAATTCCAGCGGTTCTGGCTGTCACCCATGACCCGTTCATTGTTTATACATCCAACGTCTTCGCCATCATGGGTCTCAGGTCCCTGTATTACCTGCTTGCCCACGTCATGGATATGTTCGTTTATTTAAAACTGGGTGTATCCTTCATCCTCTGCTTCGTCGGCGCCAAAATGCTGCTTGGAGATTTTGTTGAAATTCCCATTTTCTTTTCCCTTGGCGTCATCGTCGGCTCTCTGGCCATTGCCATTATTATTTCAGTGACTGTCGGCAATAAAAAGAGGGGCAAACATGCATAACAAAAAGGGGCGCCCCTAAAGCGCCCCAATTTTCATGCCATGTCTTTTTCCTTTGTCCCTCACTCCTCACGTTCCTTATCAACTATCCTCACCTTCACTATTGACGTTTTTTTCACTTCTTCGCAGGTCAGGATATAATTGGCCCACTCCACCCTCTCCCCCTTTTCCGGAAAGCGCCCCAGCTGATCGAGAATAAGGCCGGCCAGGGTGTCGTAGGGAAGATCCTCGGGAAGTTTGATCTCCAGAAGATCTTCCAGGTCATTAATGGAGATGAGTGCATCCACCATCAGACTGCCGTCAGGCATCTTCTGCACTCGCCCCGGCTCAATGTCGTGCTCGTCCTCTATCTCCCCCACCAGTTCCTCCAGCAGGTCTTCCGTTGTAACAAGGCCGCTGAGGCCGCCATATTCATCCACGACCAGGGCCATATGGGTCCTCTTACGCTGCATCTCCTTCAACAGATCATTGACCATCTTCCCTTCGGGCACATAAAAAGGAGGGCGGATAATGTCATTGATATCAAAATCCGGTTCGGTAACGATCCGGCCGAGGAAATCCTTGCTATGGATGACGCCGGCAATATTTTCTATATCTCCGTTGAAAACCGGATATCGGGAATACTCGTTTTCAAGGACAAACTCCAGCAGTTGCCGGCGCGGAAGATCAAGGTCAAGGCCGGCCATCCTGGTCCGCGGCACCATCACCTCGCGGACGCTGGTATGGGTAAAGTCAAATATGTTGCGGATATATTCGTTTTCAGCCGCGCTGAATACTCCGGTTTCATGGCCTTCTGCAACAATATGCTGTACCTCCTCGCGGGTAATGAAGGCACGGCCCCCCCCCTGATGCGCATCAATCTCAAAACCCCCTTACTGGAAATGGTGAGAAAGGTAATTGCAAAGCTACTGATGCGTGCCAGGAAGCTGAGGGGTTTGGCTATATACAGGGCCATCGTGTCCGCATACTGGAGCCCGATGGTCTTCGGCACCAGTTCACCGATGATAAGGCTGAGATAGGAAACAATGATAACAACAATGGATACGGCGAGGGGTTCGGCTGCATTCCTTACCAACTCATATGGCGCCGACTGCAAAAGCGGCTTCAGGTGCTCTGCGGCAATTATCCCCCCCACTGCCGAAGCCGTTGAGCCCACCAATGTAACTCCAATCTGAACTATGGCCAAAAGGCGGTGGGGATCCTTTTGCAGGTCCTCTATTATTTTTGCCCTTTTATCACCGGCGGCCACCAAATGCGCGACCCGGCTTTTTCTGATGGAGATGATCGCAAATTCAGAACAGGAAAAAAAACCATTAAGTACAATGAGAATCGAAGATTACGAAACAATTCCAGGTAAATGGTGCCCAATAAAGTCCTCCATAAAAAAATGTTTTCTCATTTTCCCTGCAAGCCCTTCCGTTGTCAACTAGTTATGGCAAAAGCAGGTTAAAACATAAAAAAAGGAGGGGGACTCAGCCCCCACCCTGCGTTAATTCCGGTGCAACTACCAGTTCAGTGTTTAACGATATATTTTATCGTGGATTCCGATGCTTCAACCACTTCTATCGTGACATCCTTTACAATGATCATATTCGCCGAGGTTATTTCGTAAGTAAGGACCTGCGAAAGTGTAGGCTCCTTTATTGCTCCTGTAAATTCCTGATGGACCAGGCTTATTGCAGAGTCTACTTTACCGCCGTAAATGAGACGCGTCTTGAAGCTATCCTCAAGTGGCACCTCCTTGTAGACGAAGAGGCCGTGCAAGCGATTTATCTGTTGGGATTCGCGGCCAGTGTCCGTATAGTATAGACCATGGAATTCACCCCACGGTTTAATGATGAAAAGCGGTAGTTTTGTTGCCAGCGGAAAGCCGTGGCTGGTGAGAACATCTTTTTCGGTAAAATCCGGATTCTGGCAGAGGTAATCACCGCTGCCAAGCGTTCCATTGCAAATCCAGATGGCCCCTTTTTTCACAGTCGGGAAAACCAGATTATCCATTTCAGGCAAATAATAGTTTGTCGATGCGACAAAACCAGGTAAAGCCCTGATGTAGCCGGTTTCATACATGGTGCCGCCGATAGGGACAGTCTTTACAACACCCGGCTCCAGAGTATCAATTTTTTTCACAATCGGTTTCACCGATGCGGTACAGCCAACCAGCATCAGCATAAGCAGCAAAAAGGTAAAACGCCTCATTTATGATCTCCACCATTTTAGTCTGAAACCTACATTCTACTGCAAAAGATTTGCCCAAAGACAAACACTTGAAATATCAAGCTGTTTCCCGGTCCCTCATTAAACTTGTCGCGAAAGCACTGGGAAAAAGTTAAATAGCAGGATTAACAGTAAGTACAGAACTATTCTATTGACTACCAAAAGCTGATGCTTTATCTATAGAAGTCTATAATCATTGGAAGCACGTCCGTCGCTGGTGGGCGGCCCGGTCTTCAAAACCGGTGTGGGGGGTGAGAAACTTCCCAGGTGGGTTCGATTCCCATGTGCTTCCGCCAATCTTTTAAGCCGCTGTAATTACTGCAGTTTATGCCTTGATACTCTTGTGTACCCTGTTTTGCTACACAGGAGACCTTGGCTTATGTCATCTTATCTGCTCAGCAGGAACGGCAATTATCACGTCCGCATCCGCATACCCTCAGACCTCACCAAAATAATCTGTGCTACTGAGCTTGTCAAATCCCTGAAGACCAGAGATATAAAAACAGCCAAGGTTGCAGCCCTCCCCTACCGGCAAAATATTTCTAAAACATTCTCCTTGCTTCGATCAGGATTCATTACCGGCGAACAGGCAAGGGAAAGCATCAACAGGACCCTACACAGGAAAATCGAGGCTACCCCTAGGCCGCTGCCTTTTCTTGCCCGTGAGCCGGATTGTGGCCCCTCTCCTGCCCTCTCTTTGCCATTGCCGACACCAAAGCAAGCACTTCTCTTGTCCGCGGTGGTTGACCAATACTTGGACGACAGGAAAAATGGATGAGGGACCGAAGACAAAGATGGAGAACGAGGGTTCTTATCGTCTCATGCTGGACATACTAGGAGATATAGAGGTTGCCAGTGTTGATCGCCTTGTGGTGAGAACCCTTAGAGACAAGCTGCTGGTTCTACCTGCTAACCTGTACAAGCTTTTTCCGAAGCTTACTGCCTGTGAGGTCCTAGGCAATACAGGTTACCTTACATCTTCTGGCTTATCACCCATGAGCATAACAACCGTCAATAAACATATATCACGCTTTAGCAGTTTAATGAAGCAATGTGTAAAAGAAGGTCACATATCCACCAATCCAGCGGTTGGTCTAAAGATGAAGCAGAAGAGGCGGCAGGATGAAGAACGTAAAGCTTATTCCACTGAGGATTTAAAGAAGATATACGAGAACCTGCCATCTAAAAAAGATAAACAAGAACGTTACTGGATACCACTCATAGGCATGTTGTCGGGTCTGCGGCTTGATGAAATCTGCCAACTTTACACCGAAGACGTTAAGGAGGTAGACGGGGTGTGGTGTCTAGATGTTAACAGCAACCATGACAAGAAGGTTAAGACCCTTGCAGGTGAGAGAGTTGTCCCCATGCACCCTGCCCTTATCAGCCTTGGTTTTCTGGAGCATGTAGAAAACATGAAGGAGCATGGACACCCCCGGTTATGGATGAACCTGCAATGGAGGAAAGAGGATGGTTATGGTAACGCTTTCGGCAAATGGTTCCAGAGGTATAACAGAAAGCATGTGACACTTGACCCGCTTAAGAGCTTCCACAGCTTACGACATACGTTTGCAGATACACTGAAGCAACAAGGAGAACAGGAAGCCCTTATATCTGAACTTGTAGGACATGCCAACGGAAGCATCACCACCGGGAGATATGGGAAGAGGTATAGACCTGGGGTATTGTTAGAGGCAGTTAGTAAGGTGGATTATGAAATAGCACTAGTTGTTGAGCAAAGGTCCAAAGTGGTCATTAGTACCTTGATATTCCCGAAGGTTTAACAGTGAATTCTTCACTCTGCACTTCCGAATGTTGAAAATGACTTGCTGTTGCGCGAGGGTGTTCTGACTCTAGGTAAGCATCCACTTTCCCCCATGCCCGGCCACCCGGTTTTTCGTGACAGCAATCTGAGCGTCCGTCACGTCCTTTAAGACAACAAAAAGGTTTCAGTGAGCACTATGTGTGGGCACCGGAGAAGAATGGTTCAGGCGGGCACACAGGGCGTTTAAATAGCGTATAGGCAGACAGGTCCAACGGTGGCAACGGTGGTATAAAATCATGCTTCTACCCTCGGTATATCTATCTCCTTCTTTATGCCGGCAGCATAGGTTCCCCCTACAGAATAACAGCCGAGTGTCAATATATTGTTAAGGGTAGTATCTGTCTAAAAAGATCTTTAGAAGCCTTTCAAGTTAATAACCTGCTTAATTATCATGTTATAAATAACCTGCAATACTACATAAATCATTTTACTTAACAACATACAACCTATGCTATGTATAAATAACTTTTACTACGTATACTAACCTTACTAGGTATAATAACCTTAGTATGTATACTATCCTTACTAGGTTTACTAACCTTACTAGGTATAATAACATTACTATGTATGATAACCTACACTACACATAACATACATGTAATAATAACCTCACACTATACATAACATATATGAATTTTTATAAACTTACTTGATAGTAACAAAATAACAACTTATAAATATGTTTAAGCTTATATTTACTATACAAGTAAGCTTAGTATAAACAATAAGTTCTTCATCAAGTATAAAAGTTATAAGCTAAATAGTGTACTTATTACTTCCGTTGTTACAGTAGTTGAAGTATCTATAAGTTTTCTTGTTAAACAAACAAATGTTGAATAGTTGTACTTATAGCTGTCTACCAACAATCTCACTTCCCGTTGAACAGTAATTCCGATTGTTATCTGAATTTTTCGCGGCACCAAACTTTTAAATACATCCTAAGGCACGAGAATCGCCTGTAGCGAACCAGAGAACATAAGGCAAGGCCATACTGCCAATACACATTCCCGGGCCGCTGTGCACCTTTATAACCCTCTACCCGCCTTCACTCCCTTTGGAAAATACTGATTGACACATTTAGAAACTGCTCGTATAAATGGTGTACGTTAGTACACGAGTTATACGGAGGGCCGCGACATGTCAGAAACCGCAACCAGAAAATACGCTCATTACCTACGTGTCTCAACCCAGAAGCAAGGCATTGATGGTTATGGCATTGAAGCACAACGGACTGCTGTTGCTAAGTATATTCCCGCTGCTAAGTTTACAGAGGTTGAGTCAGGTAAGCGTAAGGATCGACCGGAATTAGCTAAAGCACTAGACTACTGCAAGCGAAACAACGCGGTGTTAGTGGTCGCAAAGTTAGATCGGTTAGCCCGCAATGTGGCCTTCGTCTCTTCTCTTTAATGGAATCCGGTGTTGACTTCGTGGCTGTAAACTTCCAGAAGCTAACAGGCTTACCATCCATATACTTGCTGCTGTAGCGGAACATGAGGCAAGCATGGTCTCCGCTAGGACAAAGGCAGGACTTGCGGCTGCTAAGGCCAGAGGAAAGAAGCTCGGTATAACCATGGGTGCAGATAAGCGGAAAAAGGACGTACTTCACAGATTGAAATAGCTAACCAAAAAGCATCTAACGTGATGGATCAACCGTCCCCGGATTAAAAAAGGCAGGCTTGAGTCTTCGAGGTGTCGCAGGTGAACTGAACAAGATGAGTGTACTCACGCCACGTGGCAGACAATGGACACCTACAGCCGTTAAAAATGCGATAGCTAGGGTTAGATAAAAGCTCTTAAACTAAACCATGGTAGAAGCGGTTTTAGTCCTCAGTGATTCCCATGAAGGTCCAGCTGATTATCGGTGAGTGGCGGCTTCATAAGATTTTTTGCACATCTTTTGTTTCAAGGTGCATCATTCTGTAACAGCATCTCTCTGCCTGCATGAGTCAAATTGTACTCAGTATCTTCAAATTCTTGCAGGTATTCAGTTTTCAAAAGTCAAGCTTTACAAGCTCATCAAGAACATAACGTGTTTTTATTTCGTTATCATTAGAGCTTATGA